>NZ_JBMQUD010000124.1:0-262546 GCF_057359045.1 Adhaeribacter sp. | reverse complement strand
GCCGTCGTTGTCCAGGTCGGCGTAAGCGGCACCGTTGCTGTTGAAAGTAGCCGTAAAGCCCCACCTGCTGCCCTGGTTAACAAACCGCAACTCCCCCTGGTTCTGAAACATGTAGTTCCGCACATTTGACGAGGGAATCTGGTGCACCAAATCCAATACATCGGCCCGCTGCAGCCTCCCCCCTTTTTGCTGGGCATAATTGGTAGAATATTTTACAAAATCCAGATTAGTAAAATCGCGCAGCACGCCGTTGGTTACAAATAAATCTTTCAGACCATCGTTGTCGTAGTCGGCCAGCAAAGGGGCCCAGCTCCAGTCGGTGTTGGAGATGCCGGCCAGTTGGCCTACTTCGCTGAAAGTGCCGTTACCATTGTTTACCTGCAACATATTGCGCATGTACTGGTAATGAAAACCGGTTTTTACATTCAGCTCAAATTTTTCGTAGTTGTCCGGCGAGACCAATAATTTCTGACGGCGGTTATCTTCGGGCAACATGTCCAGGGTATAGATATCGGGTAAGGCATCGTTGTTCAGGTCAGCAATATCATTACCCATTGAAAACTGCGACGTTTGCCCGATGCGTTTCTGTAATTGGTTACTAAAAGTCCCGTTTTGGTTGTTGATGTACAGGTAATCCGGAATGGTATAGTCATTCGAAATATAAATATCCGGCCAGCCGTCCTGGTTAATGTCGCTTACGCCAACGCCCAATCCGTAGGTCAGAGCCGAGCTTTGTAAACCCGCTTTTCCGGTGACATTGGTAAAATTATTTTTATCATTCCGGAACAGGCGAACGCCCATTTGGGGATCGGGGGTTTTCAAGATTTCGGCGGTAGTAACCTCATCTAACACCGGGGCCGGATTGGGATTATGGTTTAAAAAGAATAAATCCAGGTCACCGTCGCGGTCATAATCAAAAAAGCTGGCGCTGGTGCTGTAAAAAGCCTGGGTCAGCCCGTATGATGTTGTCTCGTCGGTAAAACGCGGCATGCCGTTTTCGTCGTTACCCTGGTTTATAAATAATTGGGGCGTTCTTTTGGCTGGGGGTAATTTTCCGGAATACAGAACCAGGATATCTAACCGGTTGTCGCCGTTTACATCGGCCATGGTTACCCCGGTTTTCCAGGGACCTTCCCGACCAGCCACCCCGGCCGTTACGGTAACATCGGTAAACTGCATATTGCCTTTATTTAGGTAAAGCCGGTTAGGGGTCATGTTGCCGGTAAAGTAAATGTCTTCTAACCCATCGTTGTTTACATCGCCTATTGCTACCCCGCCGCCGTTGTAAAAATATTCGTATACCAGCACATTGGTGTTTAATCCTTCGGTAAGGAGATTGCTAAACTGGACCCCGGTTTTCTCGGGCGGCAACGATACAAAGAGCGGATTAGCCACAGCGGCAGCTGATTTATTACCAGCCTGTTCGGTGGGTTGGGTGCTACAGCCCCAAAGCCATAGCAGCAATTTAACCCACAGGCAATATTTTAAATTTAATCTAGGCAATTTTCTGGTGGATTAGGTATGAGCGCAAAAGAAAAATCTATGCCGGCGGTACCGGCATAGATTTTAAAGATAATCATAAAAATGAATATTAATATCCGGGGTTCTGAATCAATTTGGTATTCCGGTTCATTTCGTCGCGGTGGATAGGTAACCAATACATTTTATCATTCCACGAACGGTTCTCTTTACCGGGGTCAATTTCGAATACCGAATAAGTATAATTATAGCTTTCCGGATCGTATCTATAGGTAGAAACGGTTTTGCCCGGTTTTAAAGCACCAAAAATATTAATCCCGTTTGCTTTCCGGCCTAAAGTAGTCGGAGCAATCATCCAACGGCGGGCATCATGGTAACGCTGCTCTTCAAAGACCATTTCTACCCGGCGTTCGTTGCGGTAATCTTGCCGGAGGGCATTGCCCGTTGATGTAATAGCTGGCATACCAGCCCGGAAACGCACTTTGTTTAACCAGGTTTTAGCTTCAGCCTCCTGACCTAATTCAATACAGGCTTCCACATAATTTAGCAAGGCTTCGGTGTACCGGAAAAATGGCCAGGGCACTTGCTGCCAGGTATTCTGATCCACAATGGCAGGGTTCGGGTCGGTAAACTTGCGCATGTAATAACCGGTGTAGCTACCGTTCCAGTCTTCAATAGAACTCTTGCGGGTATCCAAACCAAAATGAATAGCTTTATTTCCATCTCGAATTACTTCATAGCTACCGGTTTGGATTTGATTAAGTGGGTCTAAGGCTTTGGCGGCATTGGAAGGCCGTACTTTCCACGGCGAACCATCTACCAGAAAGGTTGAATAAAAGCGTGGGTCGCGGTTAACATATGGTGCGGCAGCATGCGCCGGATTGCTCCAGCTAAAATCCGTTCCGTCCATCATTTCGTAATCATCAATTAAATGCTGGATAGGTGTATTACCGGCCCAGTTGTTATAGCCATTTGGTCCGTTGTATAACCCTTGCCGACCGCCATTTTCTTGCTTAGAGTTAATAAAATAACGGGCAAACAGCAGTTCTTTTTCGCCACCATTTCTAGCCAAGGCCACATTCATATAATTAGTGGTGCCTTGTTCTTTGGTTGCCGGAGCGGTTAAGTCTAGCTGGTAACCATAGCCGGGTAAATCTAATACGGCTTTGGCCGCATCTTTAGCTTTTTGCCAGCGCTCGGTACGGCTGCCGCCTACAATGGCTACTAATTCGGGGTTAGCGTATGCCGCCATTACGCTGGATTTAGCTTTAGCCGTATTAGCATCGTACAAATCACTGGCCGCATATAGCAATATACGGGATTTAAGCGCCAGGGCTGCCGCTTTGGAGGCCCTACCCGCCACCATGTTTTTACCGTTCAGTAAAGCGGCAGCATCATCAGCATCTTTTGCAATAAAATTAATACACTCTTCCATGGTATTACGCTGGGCCATGTAATCAGCTTCCCCTAATTTATAAACCCGATCCACAATAACAGTTCCACCGTAGTAGCGCACCAATTGGTGATGATAGTAAGCCCGTAAAAATAAAGCTTCGCCTTTTAAGCGATCAACCAGGCCCGGATCATTAAACTTAGGATTTTGCAAGTTCTCTAAGGCCAGGTTAGCCGCCCGAATCCGGAGGTACAAGTTTGCGTACTGGATAGGCGTGTTGGTCCGGCCGGGAGCAGCTGGATTCGAACGGGATTCAGTAATGGTAGTTATATCCCGGCCGGGGTGGGTAAATATGGTTTCATCCGTGAAAGATGCCAGCATTTCTTCGTCAAAGCCGCCGTTACCAACACCTGCGTATATTTCAGATACAAATGCTTCGGTTAAGCCGGCATCTGCCCAAACTGCCGTTTCAGACACCTGGTCTAAAGGCTGGGTATTAACAAAATCATCGTTACAACCCGTAACCAGCAAGGAGCCAATAAGGGCTGCAAAACAAATATTTTTTATCTTATTCATTATTTCTAATCTGATTAAATTTTAAAATGTAACCGATACACCGCCGCTTAATATGCGGGACTGAGGATAATATTGTCCGTTGGTATTGTCGGTTTCTGGGTCGTATACCTTTAATTTATCCCAGGTGAAAATATTAAGTCCGTTTACATAAACCCGGAGATTGTTTATACCGGCTTTGCCCGATAAAGCTGCTGGCAGAGTATATCCTAATTCTAAGTTTTTTAGCCGGATATAATCGGTATCGCGCAGCCAATACGTGTTATTAAAGGAGTAATACTGGTCGCCACGGTTAGTAATGCGCGGGTGTACACTGCTCGGGTTTTCGACTGTCCAACGGTTGTCGTGGATGTATTGCAGATAGTTACCAATATTGCCCATCTCACCGGTATAAATATATTGTTTTGCACCGGCAGCACCCTGGAACAAGACAGACAAGTCGAAGTTTTTGAAGGAACCTCCTAAAACTACACCGCCTTGAAATGGCGGAATGTTGGTAACATCGGTACGAACCTGATCTTCCGGCGTAATTTTGCCATCTTTGTTGTAGTCCACAAACTTCATATCGCCGGGACGAAGCTGGTTAACCAGTGCTTTGTAGTCGATTTTGTTGGCATCAATTTCGGCCTGATCTTTAAATACGCCGTCGTACTGATAAGTCAGGAAGGTAAACATGGGCATGCCGGTAGCACGTTGCCATTCGGGAGCACCCGGTGCCTCATCGCGGAATATAATTTTGTTTTTGGCGTAACCACCATTAACACTTACATTATATTTAAATTCACCTATCTGGTTCTGGTAACCAATATTGTACTCAAAACCTTTATTAGATACTTCTCCGAAATTGGTTAGTGGCGCAGTAATACCAGTACTCTGGGGGAAAGAAGCCGATCGGGCAGCCAGGATATTCGTCCGCTTATTGTAAAAAGCATCAAACTCAAAATTAAAACGACCATCAAATAATTGGCCTTCCAAGCCGATGTTAGAGTTATTGGCTACTTCCCAGGTAATGGTATTGTTCGGGATGCGGGATTCAAATATTGTCTTGGTTTCAACATTGTTCAGGATATAAGTCCGGAAGCCAAAAGTAGATAAGTAAGCATACCGGCCAACGTCGTCGTTACCTAACTGCCCCCATGAACCCCTTAGTTTGAGGTAATTAACGGCAGGAACACTATTTTTAAAGAAGTTTTCCTCTGAAATTACCCAACCGGCCATCACGCCTGGGAAAAAGCCGTAACGGGTGTCTTGCGGAAAAATATCGGAACCATCGTAGCGCCATAAAAATTCAGCTAAATATTTTTCTTTAAAGTTATAGGCAACCCGGCCAAAGTAGTTTATCCGAGCGCGCTCTTCAGCACTGCCACCATTATTTTTTTCTAAATCGCCGCCGGCAAACATTTGGTCGATAGCTGGCGAAATAAAATACCGCCGGAAAGCATTAAAGCTTTCTCTGTCAATAGTCTCGCGGTTGGTACCAGCCAGTATCGTTAAACCATGGTCGCCAAACTTACGCTCATAGTTTAAAACACCGCCCAGTAATATGTTTAACTGATTAAAGGTGCTTTGGTCTAGGCGAGGCTCAGAAGGGCCACGTTTGGTGGCAACCAGATTAGGATTGCCGTCCGCATCAACGCCGGTGCCGCGCTGGTACAAGGTCCAGGGAATTTGCCAAGTCTTTCCGTTATCGATACGCTTATCAATCGCGGCTGTTCCGGTAAATTTAAGGCCTTCTACCCCTGGAATTAGAATATCTAAGGCGCCGTTGGTTTGGAAGAAATCGCGTCTATCGCGCTGATAACCACTTAAATCAGTGGTGATAACCACCGGATTTTCGCCGTTTTCAATATCCGGGCCGGGCATACCATTTGGCCAATAGGCCTGTTCCTGCGGTTTGCCCCGCATTTGCATCCGGAATATGGCGCTGGCTGGCCGCGTCGGGAACATACGCAATTCTTCGCGACCTAATAAACCAATGGTAGCCTTAATGTATTTATTAATAGTAGCATCCAGGTTTACCCGAATATCGTACTGCTTATAGCCGGTAGCGGAGTTTTTATAGTAACCATCCTGGTTCTGGTAACCCATAGAAGCCAGGTACTTCAGGTTATCGCTACCACCGGTTACCTGCAGGTTGTGCCGCGTTTGCGGCGACCACGTTTTTAAAGTGGCTTTGTACCAATCAGTATTGGGGTGCAGCCAAGGGTCCGTGCCGTTACGGTAAAGTTCCAAATCTTTGGGGGTATATGGGGCATTACGTACCGTGCCATTTGGCCGGGTATAAGAACCGGTGGTTTTATAGGCTTCAGTAGCAGCAGCCCATTCAGATACGGGTAATTCATAAACATTCAAATCATTCAGCATGCTGGTATATTCTGCCGCATCAGTCAGATCCGGAATTACGGTTGGCTGCGAATAACCTTGGTTAAAATCATAAGAAAGTTGCGGTTTACCGGTTTTGCCCCGTTTGGTGGTAATCAGGATAACACCGTTGGCTGCCCGTGAACCATAAATAGCAGCGGCCGCATCCTTTAGCACCGAAACGCTTTCAATATCTTTGGGATTAATGCGGTCCAGGCCTCCTTCCCGGCCTGGTATTCCGTCAATAACTACCAGAGCACTGTTGTTGTTCAGGGTATTGGAGCCCCTGATCCGGATGGCCGAACCATCGTAACCCGGCTCACCGCTACGGTTTACAGCAACTACCCCGGGTAAACGACCAGCCAGGGAGTTAGAAAGATTTACGGTGGGCGATTTTACCAGTTCGGCCCCTTTTACAGCGGCAACCGAACCAGTTACGGTTTCTTTCTTCTGCGTTCCGTAACCTACCACCACTACCTCATCCAGCGATTTGGCATCCGGCGCTAAGGTAATATTAACGGTCGTCCGGTTGTTAACGGGTACTTCCTGGGTTTGGTAGCCAATAAAAGATACTACTAATGTACTGTTAGCATTGGCAACATTGAGCGTAAAGGCACCATTTACATCAGTAGCTGTACCATTGGTTGTACCTTTAACCAATACCGTAACACCAGGTAAGCCATCGCCGTTATCGGCCGAAACCTTACCTTTTACGGTAATACCTTGCGCCTGTACACCAAGGGCGGACAAAAATAAAAGTTGAAGTATTAGAATAAACCTCAACCCTTTAAGTAAAGGATGTTTCATAATTGTTTGGGTTTGGTAGAAAAAATTTAGGTATAAAAGGATTAGTTTAACACTCTATTTAACACTAATATAAACAGCTAAAACAGAGCACCATAAATGTATAAACAACTTTTATAATAGTTGTTTATACATTTAATATTTATACCCAATTTAATAAGTTTAAACTGACAATCAAGGGATTGTTTCAAAATTTAGAAAGCATCTACTCTTTCAAGAATAGAATTAAAAATTTTATATCAAAATAAGTTAACTGTTAAACAAACACTACAATCTATTGAAAAATAACTGTTTTATTGATTTTTAATATTTACCCATACCTATTACAATTAGCTTTATAGGATTTTTTTTTGAATGACAAAGAGTGGTTATAACTATCAAAAGGGATTTATTGGCTATAAAAGGAGCTGAAAACACACGTTAGGAACCGCCGTGATAAAGGTGAAAATATTTATTTCTAAACCAACTTTAACGCTATCCGGCCAAAGTAAAACACTACTTCACTTCCTTATTCTGCCGGTAACAAGCGGTTAGATTTTATCTTTATTCTGTTTGCAACAAGTCTCGACTTAAACTGAAAACTGTTTTGCTTTCTATGAATTGAGTGCCTAGCCCAACCTAAGCGGCGGAGGCACCCACAGGTATTCTGAAAGAAGCTTTAGAAGTGGCGGTAATAACACCGCTCATGGCACTATATTTTTGTTCGAAACAACAATAAGAATCCGCTTTATAATCTAATAAGAGATTACCGGTACGCCTAAAAACATTAACGACTTGCCGGCCGCGATTAAATACTATATAATTGCAAACTCTGGCTCTTATTACAGACCAAGTAAGGATAACTTGTATTTTAAAAACTATTCTTCTTGATAATATAATCAACCCAATCAGGAATGCTAGGCAATAAATGCTGCCTTTTTATAATTACCTGAAGCTAAGCGTAAAACGAGGTTTTGATTATACCTGGTGCAGACTTTATTTTAGGCATAATTAACCTTAAGTTTACTCGCGATTACACTACATACTAATTACTATATAATAGTTATGCTTTATACCAAACGCATTTTATTTTTCCTGTTGCTGGCAGTAATTATTGGGGGTATGTCGGCGCCGGCGCGTGCTGTCTCGCTGCCGGCCATTTTCTCCGACCACATGGTACTGCAGCAAAATGCCGAAGTAACGATTTGGGGATGGGGTAAACCCGGCGAAGAAATTACTTTAACCGGTAGCTGGGACAATCAGCCGGTAAAAGTTAAAGCCAATAACCTGGCCCAGTGGCAGGCAAAGCTAAAAACATCTGCCGCTGCCGGTAACACCTATACCTTAAGCGTAAAAGGGCACAATAGCATCCAGATTGAAGATGTTTTGCTAGGCGAAGTATGGCTTTGCTCAGGCCAATCGAACATGGCCTGGACTACCAATGGCGGTATTGAAAATGGCGCAGCCGAAATACAAAAAGCCAACTACCCCTCTATCCGTTTTTTTAAAGTACCCCTTAGATCTGCCGATGCCCCGCAAATTGATGTGGTTGGGGAGTGGGTGGTATGTACGCCCCAAAGCGTATCTGACTTTAGTGCCGTGGGTTACTTTTTTGGCCAGAAATTACATGAAAATATAAAAGTACCGGTTGGCCTGATTAATAGCAGTTGGGGCGGTACGCCCGCCGAAGTTTGGGTTAATTCTAAAACCATTTCAGAAAACCAGGTTCTGGCCGAGGCCGCCGCTAAATTAAAAGATGAACCGTACGGGCCTTCTAAACCCGGCAAAGTGTATAATGCCATGATTGCGCCTTTAATTCCTTACCGGTTGGCGGGCACAATTTGGTACCAGGGAGAGTCTAATGTAAGCAATCCGCAGAACTATGCGCAACTTTTACCGGCCCTTATCCAGAATTGGCGCAGCGAGTGGAACCAGGATCTGCCTTTTTATTACGTGCAAATTGCTCCGTACAATTACGGCGAAAACACCAACGGCGTGTTATTACGGGAGGCCCAGCGGCAAAGTTTGGCAGTACCCAATACCGGCATGGTGGTTATTTCCGACATTGGCAACATTAAAGATATTCATCCGCGTAATAAAATACCGGTAGGGCAACGTCTGGCTAATTGGGCCCTTAACCACACCTACGGCAAAAAAGATATTATTTTTTCGGGTCCGCTTTACAAAAGCATGAAAACCGAAGGCAATAAAATCAGGTTATCTTTTGATTATACCGAACCGGGCCTGGTAGCCAAAGGCAAAGAATTAACGCTTTTCGAAATTGCGGGCGCCGACCAGAAGTTTGTGCCGGCCACGGCCAAAATTTCGGGTAATACAGTGGTGGTACAAGCCCAATCGGTAAAGAACCCGGTTGCCGTAAGATTTGCCTGGAGCAATACCGCCGAACCTAATTTATTTAACAAAGCCGGCTTGCCCGCTTCCAGCTTCCGGACCGATAATTGGGATAAATAATAATAGCCGGACAATTGAATTTATACCATTAACTTATATCCATCTTAAATCGGTAGTGCGCATATCTCAATGCTCTCGCCAGCGGCCCGCTGGTGAGAGTTTCTACCAACCTCTGGCTGTTAGTGCAAATATTAAGCAAATTTATTTAGTAGCGGTCAGAAGTCAGGAAATAAACCATGAGCGAGGCTTAACTACACTTACCACCGGGTACTTATTCTACTCCAGCGCAGAACGGATGTACCATTGGTATTATTTATTAATAATTACTTCGGCCATTACCGCCAGAGGATCCGAAAAATAACGACCTTCTTGCTGGTCAGTTAAAATTGCGTGTTGCAGCACCCGCACGGGTTTACTAACAAAAATATAATCTATTTTGCCTCTGACCGGGTTCTTTACCCCAAAACCACTAGAGGTGCCTTCGGCTTCCTGTACGCCAATCAAATCGGCCTGGTGGTATTTATTAAAGCCGCCACTTTATCTTTGCGGTTATCCCAAATATTAATGCTGTCTATTTTGTTCAGGTACCGGATGTTGTAAGACATTACGCGTAAACTTCCGGCATCTTTTGCTTTCTGGGCCGATACCGAAAAAAAAACCAGGGTGCAACATACTATTAATAATAAGTAACGCACAGGGTAAGTTAATTTCAAGTAAAAATAACCCGGCAATAATTACGTAGGATAAGTAGCAGCTAAAAATTAAAACTACCAAGATTTACCGTTTCTTTTCTGTTAGATTTAGCATTCAGCCTTATCACAACCTTTTGGCTAAAATGCATTTCCCGGTGTTTTTACAAGAGAAATTTTACCGATATTTTTCACTTACGCTTGCCTAAAAACTTAACATCGGTAAGCGTAAATTTAGAGGCATCTTCTTTTTCGTTTTTGTAAAAAGGCGAATACATTTTAGCCGAAATGGTTTTGGCTTTCGGGTCTATTTCTAACAACCGGATGTACCCCCCACCCGAATCCAGTGATTGGTAATTCTGAAGAATCTGGTAAATATCGTTGCCGTGCTCGCCTTTGTCTACGCGGTGGGCAGAGGTTACCACGTGGCCGCTTAAAACCATCCGTACATTGGCGTGCTTTTTAATCATCCGGTCGAAAATAGCCTGGTTGGTTAAATCGCCGTAACCAGCATTGGTCTGGTTAATTTCGCCTTTGGAGGTAAGATGAAAATGCGTTAAGATAATTACGTTGTGCTTGGGGTTTTCGGAGATAATTTTATTTGCCCAATCAACGGGGCCTTGCCGGGCACAAAACTCAAGGGTTAATACCAGCCACTTTAATTTACCGGCCTTAAAGGTATAATACGCATTGTCGCTTTTGTTTTCTTCGTAGCGGCCTTTTTGCATGGTAAACCTACTGACCGGAAAGTAAGAATTAAACTTGGCCGTTTTTCTTAAATTCTGATTTACATTGCCTGGTGCCGCGCTGCCACTATTTTCGCCTACGGCTTCGGTATCGTGGTTACCCAAGGTTAGGGCATAACCCACCCGCGCACTATCTAATATTTTAAAAGCTTTACTGGCGGTTTCCCAATGCGAAATATTATCGTAGTCTACAATATCGCCCACGTGCAGCACTATGGGTATTTTTAACGAGTCTTTTTTTTGTACCAGCCAGTTTAGCTGGCTATGCAGCATATCGGGCCTGGCTCTTACTTCTATCTGGGTGTCGGGCAATACCGGGAGCACAAACTTCTGAGCAGTTACCGTTTGATAGCCGGCAAAAAAGAATATAATTACCGCCAAGTATTTACTGCCTGTTAATTTACCTAATACTATTTTCATGGGTTGGTTGTAGTTGTTTTTTCCAGATAGCGAGCGATGCTCTTATGGCGCAAACCACCAGCATTATTCTCCGGAAAACAAATATTTAAAGCGTATAAAACTGGTTTAAATTTTGGTGGTTATTAATTCTTTTCTCCAGATTAATGTGTAATTATTTTTTCAAAACATTTAATTCGGCAGAAGATAAAGAACCTGTTTAGGGGTGCGGTACAAAAGAGACAGCAAGCCATTATTAAACTTTTTGCTACCTGACCGATGTCCAAGGCGGTTTTGTTCTATAATTTTTAACATTAAACAGGTTCTAAATTAAATAGCCGACTTAATTACAATTGAAAGATTAAAAGCATTATAAGGAAAGAATTGCTACCATTTTGGGTTTTGTTGCAGGGCCGGATTCAAACCTAATTCATTTACCGGTAACGGCCATAAATAATCTTTAGCGGGGTCGAAACGACGAAAAGAAGCATTTTGCGCCACAATAAAACCTTCGGTATTTACCACCACCGGGGTTTGGGTACCAAATTCATTCCTAAAGAAATAATTACCCAAAACCGGTTTAGGCAACTCTATTTCGGCGGTTTTCCACCGGATTAAATCCCAGTAACGCATATTTTCTAATGCCAATTCTACCCGGCGCTCCCGACGGATTTCTTCCCGCATGTCTAGCCCGTTGGCTTGTACAAAGGCATTGGTCAGGTTAGCGATTTTGCCGCGTTGCCGCAACAGATTAATTGAAATATCCAGGTCTGCATCGGTAATGCTATTGGTTAATTCATATTGCGCTTCGGCGTAAGTTAAGAGTACTTCGGCGTACCGGAGCAGAACTAAATCTATTAATGCCTTACGGGTAGTAAAATCCAGGGCGTTAAAATATTTTTTAGAATTAAACCCGGTTTTGTGGTAATTGAGCGGGGTAGTAAAAGTAGCACCGGTATTGTACGGCTCGCCTTGTTTAAATACCGAAGCCGCTAACCGCTCATCCCGGTCCCGGAAAACATCTACCGAGGTTACCGGGGTAGTGTACAACGGCGACTTGGTAATGGGTAATCCATCTTTCATTAAATAACTATCTACTAAACTTTTGGTGGGGTTTACGCCGCCGGTATAGATATTTTCCGAAAAATTATGGTTTAGCACCAGGTTAGCAGCATCGGTGCCGTATTTCTTTACCAGAATGTTTTCTTTATTCTGAGGCCCTTCGCCGGCATACTGAAACAGGTTACCATAGTTAGCCAACAGGGCATGCTGTTTACTGTCCATTACGGCTTTAGCCGCACTAACTGCCACGGTAAGGTGCTTAACCGGGTCACCATCGTTGTGAAACTTAGCCCGGGTACCCTCAAACAACGCTATTCTGGCTTTCATGGCCAAAGCTGCCGTATTAGAAATTCGTCCGTATGCCGCACTGCCTAAAACGGTGGGCGTAGGTAAATTAGCAGCCGCGTAATCTAAATCTTCATAAATTTGGTTTACTACTTCTTGCCGCGGAGCAGCCCCCTGCTCCAGTTCCGGTGAATCATCGCGTAAAGTTTTTAAAATGAGGGGTACATTGCCGTATTTTTGCACCAATTGCCCGTATCCAAATGCTCTAAAGAACCGGGCTTCGGCCATATACAGGGTTTTAGTGGCCTCTGGCACCGGGGCCGAGGGCACCTTTTCCAGAAGGTTATTGGCCGCTCTAATTAATTGGTAAGGCGATGAATAATCGGTGGCGGTGGCCGGCGCCAACCGGGAACCATCGCTAATTGGATCGCTTTGGGTACCATAAGCATTATCAGACCAAACCTCGTCGCGGCTAAACCCGGGCAAAAAAGTGTAAAAATAATTGGCCGCCGCCTGAATATCGGATTCAGATTTCCAAAAAGAAGGATCGGTTATTTGGGTTTCGGGTATGCGTTCTACCTCACAACTGCAAAAGCCGAGGAAAAGAACAAAGGCATATAGTTTAAATATTTGGGTTTTCATATTTTTCTGGTAAACTAGAATTAAAAAGCTACTTAAAAGGTAATATTTAGCCCCAGGGCACCGGTAGCAAAGAAGGGATAATCAGCGGCAACACCATCGCGCTGTTCGGGATCAAAGTACCCCTTAAACTTACCCAAGCCTGAAAAAGTGAGCAAATCCTGACCGGTAAAGTAAAGCCGGGCGCGGGATATTTTCACCTTGCTTACCAAGACTTGCGGTAATGTATAACCCACCTGAATATTCTTTAACCTAATGTAACGGCCATTTAGAATCCATTTATCGGCGGTTAAATAATTGTGTGTAGCATTAACAAAGGGCCGCGGAAACATGGCGTTGGGATTTTCGGGGGTCCAATAGTCGCGGTGTACGGCCAAAGCCTGGTAATAAGTGGCAATACTGGGGTCGAGGGCCTGCCGGGTAGGAACAAAGTTCCGCTTGCCAACGCCCTGGAAAAAGGCAGTAAAATCAAAATTTTTCCACTGGGCATTTAAGTTTACCCCAAATAAGTAGCGCGGCTGCGTGGTGCCCTGGTAAATCAAATCGCCGTGGTCTTCTACACTGCCGGTACCCACCGTAATTTTATTATCGCCGTTTACGTCGCGGTATTTTATATCGCCGGCGGCAGTTCTGCTGTCCTGGAACGCCGCGGCCTTCACTTCTTCATTGGTCTGGAAATAACCTTCGGTTTGGTAACCCCAAATGGTATTAAGCGGGTACCCTTCGATGGTGCTGACGGTACCCGCCGAGATAACTCGCCGGCCGGAAAAATTAATGAGCTCATTCTGATTATCCGACAGGTTAAAAGCAAAAGAAAAATTAAAATTTTCGCCGATCCGGTCGCGGTACCGGAGCTCTGATTCCCAACCCCAGGATTTAAGCTCCCCATTGTTTATCCGGGGAGTACCTACCCCAAACGTAGCCGGTAACTGGATTGCCGTAAGCATATTGCGGTTAAACTTTACGTAATAATCAAAGCTGGCCTGAATCCGGTTCCGGAATAAACCAATATCTATTCCGCCGTTGGTGGTTTCTATGGTCTCCCAGGAAAGTTTGGACGATGGCATAACGTTTTGGAAAAAATAAGTACTTTTTACTTCGGGCGAGCCCAGCACCAGATTGGCACCCCGGTTGATAAGGGCCAGGTAATCGTAAAGACCAATACCGGAAGCAGCACCCAATGTACCCCAGGAACCTCTTAGTTTAAACTCAGAAACACCTTTAATTCTAAACCAGGGTTCCCGGTGCATGTTCCAGCCCGCTGATAAAGACGGAAAGGACTGGGTTCTTAAACCGGGGGCCAAACGGGAGCTTTCATCAACCCGAAAGGTGGCTTCAAACAAATATTTATTTGCAAAGCTGTAGTTAAACCGGCCAAAATAAGATTGAAAAGCATAGGTATTAATTCTTTGGCTGTTGGTTTTGGTTGTTTCGTCGCCTAAACCCAAAGACGGTAAATCGTTGCTTACTAAGTTTGTAACGCCGGTTGAAATGTCTTCAAAACGGCTGTCTTCCCACTGGTAGCCGCCCAGCAGGTGAAACTGGTGTTTTGTACCCAGGGAGTAGTTATAATCGGCAAGAAATTGCAGGTTATTATTTTGGGTTAAATCGTGGCTAACTGAGTAGGAATTAGGCGTATTCAAAATATCGCCGGGAGCAGTCCGGTACCACCTTTGCACGGTGCGCCGAAAGATTTCCCTATCGCCGGCGCGGTACTGTACCCCGTACACGCCCCGGAGTTCCAGGCCTTTTACCACGTTATTTATTTTGGCGGTAAAAACGCCATCAAAAAAATTACGGTTGTAGTTATTGTATCCGCCCGCATCCATTATGGCATAAGCCGTAGCACCAGAAGCAGTATTATAACGTCCTTCCGGGGTTAACAAAGGATTGATACTCGAGTACCGGTAAATATTAAACAGCAAGTTGCCGTTGCCGTTTAAGTTTGCCGATGATGCCTCCTGTTGTTGTAACGTATAAGTTAAACGGGAATCGAGCGATAGGTGCTTGGTTAACTGGGTACCCAAATTTAGCCGGATATTATACCGATCACTTTTATCTGGCCCTACTTTAAATACGCCTTGCTTGTTGTAGTAGCCAACAGAAAGCATAAAATTCAACTTTTCGGTACCGCCCCGTGCCGATATATTATGGGTATGCATCAGCGTATTTTTCCGTAGCAGCTGGTCTACAATACTCTTGTTACCGAAATATTGGTACCGGGTAGTATCGTTGGGGTTAACCCGGTACTCCATGGTGCCTTCTTTTAAAATCTGAATGGTTTCGGCGGTGTGGGCGGCTGCCGAGCCTGAATTTAAACGGGCCAGGTTGTTATATTCCAGTTCCTCCCAGGTGGCCATTCTTTCCGGCACATTCAAAGCCCAATCGGTACCAACTATAGAAGAATATTCAAATACAGTTTTGCCCGACTTGCCTTTTTTAGAGGTAACCAGTATAACACCACCCGCCGCCTGAGCTCCGTAAATAGCAGCGGCCGCCGCGTCTTTTAACACGGTAATACTTTCAATATCGTTCGGGTTTAAGGTTTGCAAAGTAACCCCCGGACTGGTAACGCCATCTACCACAATGAGCGGTTCTATGTTGCCGTTGGCCGAAGTGGCTCCGCGTATTTGCATACCGATCCCTTCTTCGCCGGGCTGGCCCGTAGAGCGGGTAATCGCCAGACCCGGTGCCACGCCTTGTAAGGCCATTGCAACACTCGATACCGGCCGGTTTTCTATTTCTTTGCTGGTAACCGTAGATACCGCTCCGGTAAGATTTTCTTTTTTCTGGGTACCGTACCCTACCACTACCACTTCTTCCAGGCTTTTGGCATCGGTCTGCAGCGTTACATTAAAGTTGGTTTGCCCGCCCGAAATATTTACTTCGCGGGTTACATAACCAATGTAAGAAAATATGAGGGTACCTGTTGCCTCTGGTAAATTAAGAGAAAAAGCACCACCTGCATTAGTAGTTGTACCATTTACGGTACCTTTTACCACTACCGTAACCCCAGGCAAAGGCTCTCCTTTGTCGTCGGTTACTTTTCCGGTAATGGCTAAATCAGTTGCTACAGGTTGCTGCGCCTTATCTGGTTCTGTAAAATCAGAGGTGGCTGGCATTGTTACTTTCCGGCGAAGCAATATTTGGCCATTTACTACCTCGTAGGCAATATTTAAGGGCTTTAACAATTCATCGAGTGCTTTCCTTAAATTTTTATCTTTTATGTGTAAGGATACCAGCTTGTCGCTGTTAATAAATTCTTTGCTGTACACAAATTTTACGGTGGTTTGTTTTTCTATTAAGCTTAAAACGGTACCTAAACTGGTGTTAGCAATTTTTAGCGATACTGTTTTATTTAAAATAGTTTGCGCCTTTAGCTCCCGGGCCTGCACCAGGTTAACTAATAAAATAATGGCTAGTAATTGCAGAAGGGTAATCCTCATAATTTTACCGATATCTACATAAGAAAACAGTTTAATTTTCATACATTTGATTGTTTTGTTTTCGTGAAAAATAAGACAATAAGCGCCTGGCCTATCGCTACGATAGGTTTGTCCGCTTGTAGAGAATAGGGGTGGTCGCAACACGCCTATTCTTTTTTAGAAATAATGGAGAAGTAATTATTTAGCCATACGGGTAAGGTTTAAGGTAATGGTTTACTTTCCAGACAGCCTGCCCCGGAAATAATTATTTCGTTTTTATATAATTTATATTCTGCTTCAATAGATTTACAAATTACTTCCAGTATTTCCGGCAAATTCTGATTTGTAAAATCACCGTAAATAGAGCAATTGTTAATAGCTGGATTCTCTGGTTTTATGTTAGTAGCAAATTGCTCGTTTAACTTTTTAATTACTTCCCGAATGGGTGTATCCTGAAAATAAACCGAAGTTCTGGCCCAAACCAATTGCCGGTCGGTGGCTAAAACTTTTTTCTTAATCAATGCCTGGTTTTCTTTTTGGTAAGTTACTTTTTGGTTTGGCAGCAAAAGAATCGCTGGCGATGCTAACGGGTCAGTACTGGTAATCGGTTCGGGCTCATTCTTTAGCACGGCTACCTGTCCTGTAATTACCGAAATCTCTACGGTAGGGTCTTTTGTATAAGCCTTAATATTAAAACTTGTGCCCAACACCCGGGTAAGTACGCCACCGGTAGTAATCTCGAAAGGCCGGTTTTTATCTTTTGCTACTTCAAAAAAAGCCTCGCCGGTTAAAGTTACGGCCCGCTTAATCTGGTTAAAATCATTAGAAACTGTTAATTGGCTGTTTTCCTGCAACCAAACCCGGCTCCTGTCCGGAAGCGTAATAATTTTAACCTGTTTTCCCGGATTATTAAATATTTTACCAGTAGTACTTACAACAGAAGCCCGTTTTTCTGAAAAATTATTGTAAGCAATAAACCCTATACCTGCCGCCAGCAACAGCATTGCCGCTATTTTACTAATAGTAAATGCTACTTTCTTAAACGGGCTAAACTGGTTAATAGAAAACACCTTGGTTTCAGCTTCGTGCTCTCTATCTTTTTCGGCCTCGGTGATATTCTCATTAATCCGGGTAAATAAATCTTTTTTAAGCTGGTCCTGAGCGGTTACCGCTATTGCATCTATGAAATCTGGAGCCTCCTCAAAACCAGCATACCATTCGTCAATTATTCTCTTTTCGGCCGGCGAGCATTTCCCGGCTAAATATTTCTGAATTAATTCGCCAGGAATTTTATTTTTCATACTTATGTAAAGGCACCGGTAAATGGCTATAATAGTATGTCAGGTAAAAAGGCATTACCCCCTACTGCTGAGTAAATATTTTTTTATTTTTTGGAAGAAAGTGATAAAGACGGGAAATCCGGATTGTTGTTAAGGCAGACAAGCCCAACTTAAAAGATACCACTACCCAAAAGCAGCACCGAAACAATTGATTCTTTCAGATTTACTTTTAAAATTTTAATGGCTTTGCTGATGTGGTTTTCAACGGTTTTTTCGGAAATATTTAATTCTTGGGCAATGTCTTTATTTGAATATTGCTCGTAACGGCTTAACACAAAAACCGACTGGCACTTTTCCGGTAATTTTTCTACTTCCTGGGTTACCAAACTGCCTAGTTCGTTAAACAGTATAGCTTCTTCGGTTAAGTTAGCATTGGTTAGCGGCTGGTGCGTGCGCGCAAATTTCTTCCGGACGGCTTCTTTCTCTAATTGGTTTAAAACTAAATATTTAACTGAAACCGCCAGGTATGCCGCTACCGAATGGGAAATATTAATCTGTTGCCGATTGAGCCAGAGTTTGGTAAATAAATCCTGGAGTACCTCTTCGGTGAGTTCGCGGCTTCCCAGTCTTTTGTATGCCTGATTAAATAAACTAGCCCAGTACCGGTTGTAGATTTCATTAAAAGCACCCTTATTATCTTCTTTTAAGAATAAAAAAAGTTGCTCGTCAGTAAAATCACCTAGTTCTGGTAGCATATAAATGTAATTAGGTAAAACAATCTGCGAAAAGGTGCTAAGAAGAATAAGCCAAGATAATAAATTTTCAAAATATTTAAATAAAATATAATATTTTGCAAATTTTACATTCTAGCAATATTAAACCTGATTGTTTTTAATTTTTATACACAAACCTAGCTTATTTTAGAAAATCTACAACATATATACATATTACCTTTATATTAATTTTTCTCAGAATAATTTAAATTTAATATTGATTAAAATAACTGACCCACTAAATAGAAGAAGCGACTTATAATAAAAATAATAGGCCAAGAATTAACCAATAGGGCCAAAGTAGACGCCCCTAGGTAAATGTGGCTGTAGTCTTTACCGGTTCAATAATAATCGCATGATTGCTGGCTTAAATTAATTGGATTACAGCGTACCAGCACATTGAGGTAAGGCGCATAAAACAAAACCGCAAGCCTTAGCTAAAAGGCTTGCGGTTTTGTTTTATGGTTTTTAAAGTTTAGATACTTTTGCCAGAAGTAAAAATAATACTCGTTTTTCTAACAAATCTTTTTTTTACTTTTTTATGATAAATATATTAGCGGCCGAAATCGTCTTGTACCCGCACAATATCATCTTCGTCGGATGGATTGGCAGCATCGGTATGCTGCCAGATTTCGGCGAGTACCCCCCAATCATCTAAACCAACTAAACGGTGGCGTTCACCTTGTTTTAACGTAATTAAAGAGCCCAGTTCGTGGGTTTTCAGTTCGCCCTCTTCGTCGGTATTGCTGGTAACCACGCCTACTTTGCCTTGTATTACTTTCCAGATTTCGGCACGCCGGAAATGATATTGCCAGGAAAGTCTTTTTTGTGGAGCTACTACCAGTATTTTAGGGCTTAGTTTACCCGAAATTCTTAATCTATCCACGGGCATTCCGTCGAAAAATTTATCGGCAAATGCCTGCGCCTGATCTTCGTTAATCACGAAAAAACCACCCCAAGGCCGGGTTTGATCTTGTTTATCGATGGTAAAACCCTGGGTTTGCAATTGGTCTTCTATTTCATTAAATAAAGTTTCTTTGTTTTTTTCCGTAGCCATTATACTATTATTTGAATACTTACTAACGCAATTATTATCCCGATTTATGGAGTTTTCGGGCCCGAAAGTTCTGAAATTTTATGTAATAATTGCTATACACTTAATAGATTGGTTATAATTTATACACAACAGCAGGAATATATAAGGTACCGGCAAGTTTAACCCCTAGAACGCTCAGCCTGATCTATATAAATAATATTCTGCCAAATATTTGATTATTATTTATTTGGCATTACCTTTGCTAACACTGTTATATAAAATAACAATTAGTAAAATGGGTATAACCGAACGTAAACTAAGGCACAAAGAGGAAATCCGGGAAAGTATCATCCGGGCGGCCTGGGCAATTGTGCTGGAAGAAGGCTGGCAGGCGCTGTCGATCCGGAAAATTGCCGATGCCATAGAATACAGTATTCCGGTTATTTACAGCCACTACGAAAACAAAGATGCAATTTTGCTGGAGTTTACTAAAAAAGGTTTCCGGCAACTAAACGTTTGCTTAAAAGAAGCACGCGCACAGGATGCTAACCCGGCCCGTCAATTAGAAAAAATGGCCCAGGCTTACTGGGACTTTGCTTTCCGGAATAAAGAATATTACCAGTTAATGTATGGTTTAGGCATGCCTACCTGCGAAACGGTTCGGCAAGTGGCAGAATTGGGTCAGTTTACTGATTTGGTACAAGGTAGCATTAAAGCTTTGATTGCCGAAGGAAATAAAACCGATCAGGTAGATCCGTTTCTTAAATTCCATACATTCTGGTCGATGTTGCACGGTTTGGTTTCCATAAATCTACTTAACCAGGTTTGTCCGGATAACCTCCACGCCTCGGTTTTACAAGATGCCGTGCAAGGCTTTATCAAAAATATAGAAAACTAAGCTTTAATTTCTTAAGAGTACAGGCAAACAGTAGTTTGCTTTTATTTTTACTTAAAACCTAACACTGTTATAATTAGTAATATAAATAAACAAAAATTACACAGTTAATATTTTAATAATTAAACAAAATCAAAATTAATATTTTATTATGGAATTACTTGAAGCTTTAAACTGGCGCTACGCAGTTAAACGAATGAACAACCTGAAAGTACCCCAGGAAAAAATAGAGAACATTTTAGATGCTACCCGGTTGGCCCCATCTTCTATGGGTTTGCAGCCTTACACTATTTTGGTGATAGAAGACGAAAACCTGCGCAAGCAAATTCAGCAGGTAGCTAATAACCAACCGCAAATTGTAGAAGCCTCGCACCTGCTTGTTTTTGCCGCCTGGGAAGATATTACCGAAGACCATATTACAGATTACATTAACCACACCGCCGCAACCCGTGGCGTTACGCTTGAGTCGCTGGCTGGTTTTAAAAGTGTTTTGCTGAGCATAGCTCAAAAAAATACCCAAGAGCAAAATTACCAGTGGGCCGCCCGCCAGGCCTATATTGCTTTTGGTATTGCTATTGCGGCGGCGGCTACCGAACAAGTAGATGCTACTCCCATGGAAGGTTTTAATGCCCCTGCGCTGGACGAACTGCTGAACCTGAAAGAAAAAGGGTTACGTAGTGTTACCTTATTGCCATTGGGCTATCGCGATGCCGATAACGACTGGCTGGCCAATCAGAAAAAAGTACGCCGCGAAAAAGAAGAACTTTTTGTGCAGTTAGAAATACACCAGGTAGCCTAAGTACCCGTAAGCAAAATATTAAATTTATACAGCAGACTGCTACCAATATTTTATGGCAGTAGTCTGCTGCCTGTATAAACATTCTTGAAAGGGACCAACCCTATGCGCAGTATAAACAAAATACACCGGGCTGTAGCCGCTCCTATTGGTAACCTGGTAACTTACCGGGCTATGCCTACTCCTTCCCTAAACCTGGGCGATCTAGATCCTTTCTTGTTTTTAAATCACCACGGTCCGCAAAAATACCCGGCCCGGAATACCGGTTTACCCTTTGGACCGCATCCGCACCGGGGCTTCGAAACCGTAACGTTTATTTTGGCCGGCGATATTATGCACAAAGACACGGGCGGCTACGAAAGTATTATTCAGGCAGGTGGCATTCAGTGGATGACGGCCGGCAGCGGTTTAATTCACGCCGAAGTATCGTCGGAGGAATTTAAGGCTAACGGTGGCGACCTGGAAATTTTGCAACTCTGGTTAAACCTGCCTGCCCAGTACAAAATGACCAAACCCAAATACATCGGGGTACAAAAAGAAGATATCCCGAAGGTAAATTTAGACAAAAACAAAGTAACGGTAGAAGTAGTATCGGGTGCGTGGGACGACGTACAAGCGCCAATCCAATCTTTAACCAATATTCTGTTAGCTACTATTAACTTTAAAGCCGGGGGCCTGCTTACCACAACTGTTCCGGTGGCGCACGAAATATTCCTGTACGTAGTTAGAGGCGAACTAAAGGTAAACGGTACCCCTGTGCCCAAACTGCACCTGGTAGAATTTAACCACGATGGCGAAGAACTACAACTGGAAGCTATCCAGGACAGCGTCATTTTATTTGGGCACGCCCAACCCTTTCATGAGCCCATTGTGGCTTACGGACCGTTTGTAATGAATACCGAAGCCGAAATACAGCAAGCTTACCAAGATTACCAGCAAGGTAAATTTGGCATCTGGAAAGATTAAGGTCAGTATACTTTTAATGTTTAAGAAAGCAGTTGCAGATTTGGACAGCAAAAAGCTTTCTTCTGTAACCAAGTAAATATTAAGCCTTTTAAACAGAAAAACCGGTATTAACCGGTTTTTTTTATTATCCGATCGTTTGTTTATAGATATTTTAATATAGTGTAAAGAAATTTAATCAGGCAGGTTCAAAAGACTTTTTTCTGCTACCACCCGTAAAGGAAGAAGTAGATATAAAATAAAAAACTCGGCTTGTTCATGCCGAGTTTTTTATTCAAGGTAATTTAAAATAATTATCGACTTCTTATTTCACCTGGCCTCTTATTTCGCCGCCCGGATATTCATCGGAATGGACGTTGGTATAAATTTGGCCGGCTTCAATGGCGGCAATTAAGTCGGCGAGGGTTTTGCCGGCTAATGCGCCTTTTAAAGAGGCCGAAGTAATTACCCCCTCAGCTATTACGCCGTTCGGGTTACTTTCGGTCCGGCCTACTAAATCTACTACTACGCCGCCATTTACACCCGCCGGGGCCAGGTGCAAATGCCCGAAACGTACTGACTTAATGTTGGCTACAATCAATTTGTAATATAATTCGGTACCGTCTTTACTTAATTTAAAAATAGCTTGTCCGGTCGCATTGCTGCTAACTGGCACGACCGACACTTCATTTTCCGGTTGCAGGTGCGCAGTGTAGTTATCGGCTTTTTTTGCTTCGGAACTGCTAATAGTGGCTTCGGCGGATTGGGGTGTAACCGAATCGGTTTCGCAACTGCTAAAGGTAAAGGCTAAAAACATAAGTGGCGATAAGTAGATCAGCTTTTTCATGGGGATTTAAGTTAGAAGGTTTATATTTTTTAAATATATAATTATATAACTAAAAATCAACACCAATGTTTACTAATCTAAATGTTTATTTTTTAATAGCTAAAACAAAACCACCGGGCAGCCTTTTTGCTACTCCGGTGGGTTTAGAATCTTTACTGTTTACGCTTATTAGTTTTCTTTAAAATAACCGGTGCTGGTATTACCATCATAGGTATTAACGGTACCGGCATCGGTATTAATAACGGCATTGCGTTTTACCAGTAAGCCGTAGCCGGCACTATTATTAATGGCCGAGCTAGTTATTTTAAGTTTACCCCGCACCGTCAGGTTAGCTTTCTCCGAAACCCCAATGAGGTTGGTTTTACCGCCGTGGTTAATAACAACATGCGTCATTTCGTTTAAGTCGCTTTCGCTGGCTACCATAATGCCTTTCCAGAAACCTTTCTGGGCCGTTTTGCCACTAAAGTTAATTTTGTTAGTAGCGGTACCTTTGGCAATTAAATAGCCATTGTTATTTACATATAAGGCTTTATCGGTGGCAAACTGAATATTGGGCGCAACATTGGCCGTTGCTTCTAGTTTTAAACCGCTATCCAAAAGAACGTCGTTAATGATGTAATAGCCAGCGCCATCGGTAAAGGCCGGCCAGCTTACTTCGTTGGCCTGGGCCAGGGTGCCTTCGGTTTCTACGCCATCAAAACCATTGTTGTTTTTCAGTTTAGAAGCGGCATCGAGTTTATTTACCTGGTTGGCCGTTACGTACATGGCTGCACCGGTATTATTGCTGAAGTTATTATTGGAGAAGCCGGTTAATTGGGAATGGCCGGTTTGTACATACATGCCATAACCACCACTGTGCGTAAAGCTGGAGTTGGTTACTTTTAATTTACCGCCGGGGTTAGCGCCACCATAAAGCAATAAACCTGCTTTAATCGAAGACGAAACCCCAATTAAATTACGCTTTCCGGCATGGGCTACTTCTACATAATCCATTTCGTTAAGCGGGCTGGAAGAAGATACCAGAATGCCCGCCCAGAAGCCGGTAGTTTTGTTACGGCCGGTAAAGCTTATTTTATTAGCCGCGGTACCTTTGGCCACTAAGTAGCCCCCGTTATCATTAACGTATAATCCTTTATCGGTTACAAACTCAAATTTAGCACCGGCGGCAATTTTAATTCCCGACTCCACAATTACATCTTCTACAGCCAGGTAAGTAGAGCCATCGGTAAAGGCCGGCCAGGTTACTTCTTGGTTTAATTTAACGGTACCTCTTATTTCTACGCCATTGTAACCGTTGCCACCAGTTAAGCTGGAAGCCGCATCTAGTTTGTGCACCTGGTTGGCGGCCACATACAAAGCACTGCCGGTATTGCTGCTAATGGTATTATTCGCAAAACCCGATAGCTCGCCGGTATTGTTCAGGTACAAGCCATAGCCATTGCCTTGCGTAATGGTAGAGTTGGTTATTTTTATTTGCGCCGGTGCGGTACCGGTATTATTTACTACCACACTGGCTTTAATAGAAGACCCAATACCAATTAAATTGCTACTGGCAGCATAAGCTACTTCTACAAAATCCATTTCGTTTTGGGTACTGCTGGAGTTTATTAAAATACCTTCCCAGAAACCTTTGGTTTTTTCTTTCCCGGTGAAAACAATTTTTTGAGCCGCCGTGCCTTTAGCCACCAGAGCGCCATCTTTGTTTATGTAGATGCCCTTATCCGATTCTACGGCCATTACTACGCCCGGCATAATGGTTAATTTGGCGTTTACAATTAAGTTCTGGGTTACAAAATAATCCGGCAGGTTCGGGTCGGCTACCAGGTTGGTTAGTACCCGGTCCGCATCAATGGGATCGGTTAAGGTTAATGGGCCGTTAGGATTGCCGCTGCCGTTTACTTTTATTATAACTTTATCTTTCGCCGAACCACTTTCGCTGGTAACGGTTACTTCCAGTTCATAATCGCCAGCCACATCGGGGGTAAAAGTGGGTCTGGCCTGGGTTGGGTTGGTAAGCGTAGCGTTGCTACCGGTTGGTTTGCTCACAAATATCCAGTTATAAGCTAGCGTTTTACCAGCATTATCGGAAGAGGCACTGCCATCGAGGGTAACCAGTTGTCCCAGGTTTACGGTTTGGTCGGAGCCGGCATTGGCCGTAATGGCTGGCGTTGGCTTAGGTTTATCATCTTCTTTGCAACTGCTTAGCCCAACCAGGGCCAGCAATAGCAACATAAAACTTTTCTGCAGATACTTTTGCCAATACGAGCGGTTCATTGCCGTAACGAACGGAGCATTTTCTTTAACCGGCACCAGGGCCAGCGGTAAAGAGGTGTTTTTCATAGTTTTGTGTAGGTTGTAGGTTGATAAATTGATTTTTTAAACAGAATTAACCCTGAACGGCAACTTATACTGGTTCTCCCGGAGAACTGAAACCCAATATTAGCTGCCTAATCATTTTTAAATCCTGGACAAATTTGGGCCGGGGGCCACTGCAAATCAATTTTAAAAAGTTAAACGCCCGGTACTCGTGCATGAACCGGAGATAAAAACCCTTGAATGCAGCAAGCACCTCCTTTTATTTCTCGAAAAATCTAGGCATTAAGGTAATTGATGGCACTTGGTGCGGCGGTTGGGATAATCGTTATGGGTAGCAGTAGCCTGGCCGCAATCAACTACTCAGATTCTACTGTTCGGGTAATAAATATTACAACTCACCACAGCTTGCTTTAAATTCTGGTCTGGATAAATGAAATTATATAGCAAATCCAGCTTAGCTTACTTAAAAGACCCGGCAGCGTCTAACCCCAGTGGTTAACTTATAATACCAATGCTTGTGAATCTATGCGTGAAACGAACCCTACAAAAGAACAGTGCCATGAAATCATTTTTAACCGGATTAGCTATTTTAATTCTGGCGGTAACGCTAACCGCCAGCACACCAAAACCAACTTCTAATTTGTACCAGGAAGATTTTACCAACTTCTGGCAGATTATAAATGATAATTATTGCTACCTCGAAAACAAGGAAATAGATTGGGCTGCAGCAAAAGGAATATACCTGCGGCAAGCCGATTCGGTGCAAAACACAGCCCAATTTGCTGAACTGCTGCAGCGGGCTTTATGGGAAATTTATGACCACCATGCAACTTTGATAAACAATACTACGTTCGGTCCGCGTGCTATCCCAGAAGGCACCGATATTTGGGCCGAATACACCAGAAGCCGCCCCCTCATTACCGAAGTACGTCGGAATTATAGTGCGGCCCGAGCCGGCATGAAAGCTGGCATGGAAATAATTGCGGTAAACGATGTGCCCGTAGAAAAAGCCATTACCGCTTACCTGAGTAAATCTTTACTTAAAATAAACCCGGATGCCCAAAATTTTGCCCTCCGTACTTTACTGGCCGGCAACCATGCCCAACCGCGCAAAATAACCGTTTACTACCGCAACAAAACCACCACTTTTTACCCCGATTCCCCTACACACCTAAGCCCAACCCAGCAAAAGCCAGGCTTATTCGAACTGAATATTATCAACGACATCGGTTATCTTAAATTTAACAACTGCCTGGCTGACTCTAATTTTATTCCGGCTTTTGACCAGGCGTTAGATAATTTATTTCAAACAAAAGCCCTGATCCTGGATTTGCGCGAAACCCCTTCGGATGGTAACGATACTGCCGTTAGGGGTTTGCTGGGCCGCTTTATTTCGGAAGATCATTTTTACCAGGGCCACGAATTACCCACCGAACAAAAACAAACCGGTGTAAAAAGAAGCTGGATGGAAATAGTTTCGCCGCGGCAGAAGTGTTACGATAAGCCTTTGGTAGTTTTGGTAAACCACTGGACTGGCAGCCTGGGCGAAAGCATAACGGTAGCTTTAGACGGCATGAAACGCGCTACCACCGTGGGCACCAAACTGGCCCGCCTTAACGGAGCCAATAAAATTTACCAATTGCCTTACAGTAAAATCAGTTTTTCTATTCCGGTCGAGAAACTTTACCATATTAACGGCACGCCCCGCAGTTTGTACCGGCCCCATTTAGAAATAGATTGCACCAAATTGAGCCCGCATTCCGGTGGCGATATTATGTTGGAAAAAGCCCTTAATTTACTTAAAACCAGATCAAAAGAAGAAAGTTTAACCGCTCAAACTTATTAAAGGCTGCCTCAGTTTTTTGCATTACTGCCAGCTGATGAAAATACTAAATAAAGTATATTCCGGAAGCAGCAGGAGGAAGTTTGATATTTAAGGTTAGTCGAAAACTGACTCTGAGTATAGCTCCAGATTTCCGTTGCACTTAAGCTCCGGACAGGTAAAGTAATTAGCATCAAGGCTAAGATTCCGATTCATGGAAATAAGCTTAGGCCTTAAAATATTGCTTCATGCGTATTTAAGCTATCAATTTAAAGATAAAAATGCTTACACCCTCAATTGAGTACATGGCATTATAGGTCTCAGCACCAAGAGCAGTATTTTTACTGCTCTTTTTAACGAATTTACTTACCGCTAATAACCTGCAGCCTGCGCAGCAATTTTTGCCTGCATCAAACTGCTTAACCACTACCCTAGCTATAAGGCAAATAACTACAATTAATTTAAGAAATAAACTTCGTTGGTAGTATTTATCCGGGCTCCTCTTTTAAAAGTTTCTAAATCGTCGCAAAACTCCTGGTGTAATTTTAAGATAATAGCATGCTGCTGTTTTTCCTGATTTAACAAGCGGCAAATCTTTTGCAAATGATTCAGGTGGGCATCCGACAAAATCAGATTAAAATGGAGTTGCTGTACGGTTAGTTTTAAAGCCGCAATTTCGGGGTGTTGTTGGGCGTGTAAATTCAGGGTTTTCCAAAACCGTTCAAGAATCGTGCGGTAATCTACCGTAATTTTCTGCGGAATATTCTGGTTGTCGCGGTACAGCATTTTGGTTTAACCTGTGTATTTACCGGTAAAGCAGAGATTAATCCTGGCCCATTATTCGCCCGATTAACCAACTTACCGTCTTTATTAAATGTAAATTTATTTTTGTTTAAATTAGTTATAACTGTCTTTTTTTCCTACCCATTAATTATCAAGGCCTTCCTAAAAAGTTGATTAACTTTGTAAAATATAATCTATTTTTAAAGATGCAAAATTGGTGTATCTGGAAAAATTTCATTAACTATACCTCAAATTAGTTACTAATTCAGGCTTTAACAAATAATCTTTAATTATTAAAATAATATATTTAAACTGTTACATATAAAATTAATCCTTTTCTACCTGATGCGTAAATATTTACTTTCAAAAACCATTTGCTAATTATTCGCCTATGGATTTGGATTTTACAGGCTATATTGTTACCGAGTGTGGTAAGAAACTGCGCATAGATATTTTTGATCAGATGGCGGTTGGGATAGTTCAGTGCGATGATTTTTTAAAAGATCCGACTTTTATTCCGTCTACTTTTTCGCTCTACAAAACCATAACCGATTTGTACTTGCTGCAGATAACTTCTTTTGATTCAGAAAACGATTCTTTAGAAACGACTTATAAGCTGCTGACGGAAGGAGAAGCCATGGTTTACCTCGAAAACTGTTATACCAATATTTAACCGAAATTAACGCAAGCCAAAGACGCAGGCGGAAGTAAATAAAGAGAAGTTTTCTAAATTAAGTAATTACCGGATTCCAGTCAATCCGGTAATTACTTAATTTAGAAAAAGATAAATAGCCAGGCAAAGCTTATAACAAAAGCATGGCTGCGCCAAAAACGCCGGCACTATCGCCTAATTTTGGTTTTAATACCAATATATCGGGGGTTTTATTAAAAACGTGTTGCTTTACGGCGGCCACGCCCTCCTGGTACAGCAATTGAATATTACCTACCCCACCACCTACAATAATGGCATCCGGGTCCAGAATATTAATTAGTATGGCAACGGCTTTGCCAAAAAAGAAAATCAGGCGCTCTACAGTTTTCTGGGCGGCGGCATCAGTGCCTTTGTTATAACGGTCTATAATTTCTTTTAGGGTTAAATTTTCGCCGGTAAGGTTGGTGTAAAAACGTTGCAAAGCCGGGCCCGATAAAATTGTTTCTACGCAACCTATCTGTCCACAATAACAAGCCCCGCCCGATTCATGGAGAAAATTATGCCCCCACTCCCCGGCTATGCCTTGTCGGCCTTGCAGTACTTTACCGTTTACCACAATACCGCTGCCAACACCGGTACCAAGTATCAGCCCAATTACTACTTCGGCCGCCGGCAGTGTCTCCGGCACAACACCCAGGTGCGTTTCGGCCAGGGCAAAACAATTGGCATCGTTGCTCATGATAACCGGTATACCTAAAGCTTGTTCTAAATCCTTCTTAAGGGGCTGTCCGTTCATGCAGGTGGTATTGCTGTTCCGGAGCATTTGGGTAACGGGGTCTAAAGAGCCGGGCGTGCCTATGCCAATTTCCTCGGCCCGAAAACCCGTTTCGGTTGCCAGCATTTCTACCACGCGCACTATTTGGTTTATGATGTGGGCATACCCTTGGTTTGCTTCGGTTGGCAGCCGCAACCGGCTGATTACATTATACGGTGGTTGCGGTGCCAATACAACACCTTCTATTTTGGTACCGCCCAAATCTATTCCCCACAATGGTTTTTGCATCATATACGTTAAGAGCGAGGTTAAACAAAGCTTTTAAAATTATAGTAATACCGGTAATTAGCTTAGTAAAGGTTAAAAAAATCTTCCGAAACTTTTTAAATATTATGCTTTACTACTTAGCGTAAGTTTAAATTCAGTAGAATCATTCCAAATTCAGTAGAATCATTCCAAAACGGTCATTCCCAAAGAATCTTCAGATTAGGTAACTTACAAGATTCTTCCGGAATGACGGAAATTAATGGGAGAAAGAGGCCATTTTATTCCGCTTTTTAATCGCATATTAAAATTTAAACATACTCTGTAATAACAAAAGCCCCGGCCTATAAGTAACCGGAGCTTTTGTTAGTGCCTGTTTAGCCGTTTATAAAAATAGCTGTAGCTGCTGCCCTTGCAACAGCGGCACCGGCGAGTAGTCTGATAGCCTTATAAGAATTGGCGGTAATAATACTAAATTATAGTACGAATGGCGCCAGATGCTGCTCGGAATTAAAATTTGAAACAGCTTTATAAAACTAAATTCTTCTGTCTATGCGCGGGTATTATTTAGATAATTATTACCGGCATTTATTTCGCCGGGCTAAATTTATAAATTTTACCGGCGCCGTAAGCCAACACGTACAAACCATTTTTACTATCCTCGCCAAACGACGAAAGACCGGTTTCTACTTTGGTAATTAATTCGTTTTTTACGGCTTTGTCGCCGTTAAAGGTAAGCGCCCAAATATTGCCACTCACAAAATCGCCGTAAATATATTTACCCGCTAAACCGGCCAGGTTTTTATCGTGGCATACGTAACCTCCGGTTATAGAACGACCGGTATCGTTGCCCTGCTGGAAACTCCAGATGGGCATTTTTAAGTTAGTTTTATCGCAGTTAGCCGGTTCAAAACAGGCATCGCCTTCCATAATGCGCCAACCGTAGTTGCCACCTTTCTGAATAATGCTTACTTCCTCAATTTTATTCTGGCCCACATCGCCGGCCCATAAAGCGCCGCTAGCACGGTCGAAACTAAAGCGCCATGGGTTCCGGACACCGTAAGCAAATATTTCTTCGCGGTAGCCATCAGAATTGCCTTTGTAAGGGTTATCGGCCGGAATGGCGTACGGCAGATTGCCGGTGGTTTTATTTACATCGATGCGTAATATTTTACCTAAAAGCTCTTTGCGGTTTTGGGCATAATTTTGCGGGTCACCGCCACTTCCGCCATCACCAACCGCCACGTACAAGTAACCATCGTTGCCAAACGCTACTTTACCTCCATTGTGGTTAGCATACGGTTGCCGGAAACTAAGTAACACTACTTCACTCGCCGGATCGGCTTGGTTGGGGTTGCCACTGTTAACTTTAAACCGCGAAATATAGGTTTGCAAAGGATTACCGCCAGTATAATTCACATAAAAATAGCCGTTGCTCTTAAAATCCGGATGAAAAGCCAAACCCAGTAAACCCCGCTCACCGCCGCTTACCACCTTACCCGCAATGTCCAGAAAAACCGGGGCACTCGCCACCTCGGCCTGGTTTGGGAATACGTGTATTTTACCCGGCTGCGAAATTACAAATATTCGATCGGTGCCATCGTTGGGGCTGGTTAACTCCACGGGTTGTTCTATTTCTAGTTTAATAAAAGCCGGCGTTAGCGTATAAGCGGCCGGCACAGCATCTTTCTTTTGCTGGGCTTCGGTGGGGTCGCAGCCCATTAGTAAAAATGAGCATAAAAACAGAGTAATTTTTAGATTGTTCATGGGTAGATAAAATAATTTTTGAAGCTTAATGGGTTAAAAAACCAAAAGTAAATAAGTAAACCGAGCCAACGCTGATACGATTCAGGCTGCTGTTACTGGTTAAAAGGTATTTACGCAAACTATTGATTAAAGAAGATACCATGTTGGCGTTTAATGTGTCTAATTTTTATTTGTTACATTTCTGCAGAAGCTACGTACAGCAAATCAAATTAAAAAGCCAACAAATTGAACCAAACGCTAATCAATCTCCATCAATTACGGGCCCAGGAACTTAAAAAAGGTATATTAAAACAAAGGGCTGTAGTATTATGGATTACCGGTTTACCGGCGTCGGGCAAAAGTACTTTAGCCAGCAACCTGGAAAAAAGCTTGTTAGAACAAGGTTATTTAACCCAGTGGCTAGACGGCGACCACCTGCGCAGCGGCCTTACCAGCAACCTTTCTTTTTCTGATGCCGACCAGGAAGAAAATATCCGGCGAAGCGCCGAAGTAGCCAAATTATTTGTCCAAAGCGGCATTATTACCATCTGCACGTTTATCAGCCCATCAGACTACCTGCGCAATATTGCCCGCCGCATAGTTGGGCTAAGTAATTTTTTAGAAGTGTATACCAATAGCCCCTTAGAAGTTTGCGTACAGCGCGACGAAAAAAACATGTACGGCCGGGCCTTACGGGGTGGCGTTACCAATTTATCGGGGGTAGATTTTCCGTACGAACCGCCCCGGCACCCCTGGCTGCAATTATACACCAGTTATCACTCGGCGGAAGAATGCCTGCAACAAGTATTAGAGGCCTTATTGCCCCGCATTAAAGATATTTAAAAACACCTGTTCTGTTTTCTCAGGCCGGACTCATCAAGAATATTTAATTAAATATTTTGCAGCTTCGGAATGTCTCGCTAATTTAACCAACACCTAAAAAGTACTTAAAATAAAATCCGCTTCGTGTTCAAGAATTTTTCTTCCCCGCATTTCTGTATTAAATTATTTCCGGGCCTTGGCCCTAAATTTCTTTACCTGCTTTTAATAACCTTTAGCTGGAGCAGTTGCCAGACTAAACAAAAACCGGCTACCCCGCCTGCAGCCCAGGCAACAATAAGGCCGGTACTGGATACCTTACCCCCAACCAAACCTGCCCCAGATACCTTAACAGCTAAAGCAACTACTCCGCCCAAAGACGTGCCGGCCGCAAAAGACAGCGCAGCCACGGTTAAAGCAGCGAAAGAACCAGCGGGCTGGCCCGTTAAAAGTCCGCCGGCTTTGCCGGGCGCTATTTTACCCGAAAAACGCATTATAGCCTTTTATGGCAACCCACTGTCTAAACGCATGGGTATTCTGGGCGAACTGGAACCCGAGCAAATGTTTGCCAAATTAGATCAGGAAGTAGCCGCCTGGGAAAAAGCCGATCCAGAAACGCCGGTGCAACCCGCCTTTCATTTAATATTTGTAACCGCACAGGGCAAGCCTGGTTCCGGCGGCAAATACCGGCTCCGGATGGCCGATAAATTAGCCGAAAAAGTAATAGGCTGGGCTCAGCAAAAAAATGCCCTTGTGTTTCTGGATATACAAATAGGGCAAAGCTCTTTACAGGAAGAAATACCACGGTTAGAGCAATTTCTCAAATTACCCAATGTGCACCTGGGTATAGATGCTGAATTTGCCATGAAACCCGGCCAGGTACCCGGCCACCGCATTGGCTCTTACGATGCCGCAGATATTAATTATGCTACTTCTTTCCTGGCCAGCCTGGTAGATAAATACCAGATTCCGCCTAAAATATTGGTGGTACACCGGTTTACCCAACGCATGATTACCAATTACAAAAATATTAAGCTAGACCCTCGCTACCAGATTATTATGCACATGGATGGCTGGGGCAACCGTGTTTTAAAAAGAAGTACCTATCTGTCATACATCCAGAAAGAGCCCGTGCAGTATACCGGCTTTAAGATTTTCTATAAAAACGATGTCCGGAAAGCCGGTTGGAAATTAATGACCCCCGAAGAGGTTTTAAAACTAAATCCCAAACCTTTATACATCCAGTACCAATAATTCTATTCGTATGTAAATAACAGAGCAATTTTTTAGATTATATACTGATCTGTTTTTTCCGGATTCCGGAATATTTTCCCGGGTCCGGAAAACAGGTTTGCTGATTTATTTCTAAACCTATCCTGGCAAAAGAAGTATATTATCTAAACCAAAAAGTACGACTTTGTATTTTATAATTTATACGAGCCAAGCCCATGGCACCCCCGGCGAAACAGAATTCAGAAGTTTATTAGAACAATGTCAGGTAAATAATTCCCGGCGCGGCATTACCGGTTTATTGCTTTACCACAATGGGCAATATTTGCAGGTTATAGAAGGCGAAAAGCAAAATATACTCACCTTATACGATATTATTAGCCGCGATAACCGCCACCAGCACGTGCGTACCTTAGCCGAAGGTGAGCAAGAAGGCCGTAACTTTCCGGATTGGGCCATGGGCTTTAAAGCGGTAAACCACGAAAAAGCCTATACGCAACCGGCCTTTATAAATTTAAACGAGAACGAATTAATATTTAACGCCGATACACCTAATCCGCACCCGGCTTTACCGCACTTAAAAAGTTTTTACCAACAACTACATACCGGGCAGGAGTTTATCCAGCTTTAAAACGGTGTACTACTCTATCTTATCCGGAAATTTTAAAAATTTAATTTTTTAAACCGTTTCCTCCATTCTGGCAAGGAATTAGTTATACGCTTAACAGATACTTATTTAGACTAAAAATCAAGCGGTTAAGCCGCTAAATAAGTATTCTTATTAAGAGTATTTTAATTTTAGTCTTGTTCATGTATTACCTGGTTTATACAAGTGATGCCCGGTTTAACCCCACCGAGGAAGAACTTAAATCACTTTGTCAGCAGTGCGTTATTAAAAATCAGGATTACGGTATAACCGGATTGCTTTTATACATCGACGGGCACTATTTACAGGTATTGGAGGGAGAACAAGCAGCCGTAAAGGCTTTGTACAAGATAATTCAGAAAGATGCCCGGCATCAGAAAATTATTACCCTGATTGAAGGCGATTTAGCAGAACGTAATTTCCCTGATTTTCAAATGGGTTTTAAAAGCCAATCAGCCAAAGAAGGTTTAAATTTTATTAATTTAGAGCAGGATAAACTAACTTTTCCAGACAACTGCCAGCCTAACCACCCGGCCATACTTTTACTGGAGCGGTTTTATGGCCGCTTACAGCACCAACGCTATTCTATTTAAATAAACTGCTTTACTAATCAGGCAAAGTTTAAAACTAATTTGCGGGCAGGTATTGTCCGGGTTTCCGGCACAAAATTGTGGCTAATGTAAAATTCGCCATTATGGCACGGCAGCTCCGGATTAACCAGGTGCAGATAATCCTTCATAAAATTATCAAATAATTCTTCGAGGTACGGCGAATCGGGTACTTGCTTTACCAGGCTCACGGTTATGGCTAATAAATGGTTAATCTGGCCATCTTTGGTTCTGGTTACCTGGTCGGGAATTTCAAACGCATCTTCGTACTGATGAATAATAGCAATGTAATGATATTCCTGAATAGTAGCGTTTAGTTTGTCAATAATCTGGTGGTAATACATCTCTTTTGCTTCCTAGCGGAGCGGATTAATCGAATTTAATGGGTACATACGTTGATTACTCAGATAGGATACAATAAAAATTACATTTTTATTCATTTACTTTTATTTTGTATAACTTTTTCTGGTAAGCCTATTCAAAAAAGCATTTAAGCGTCTGTTTTCCTGATTATTAAATTTTATCTGTTTTGTTTAAAACTGTCGCTAAGTCATTGGAATCAACTGTTTGGTTGTAGGTAATCTTCCTGCTAAAATCCTTTTCCACTTTGCTTAGTTACAGCTTAAGTTATAGCTCTTTTAAATAATTTATTTGGTATAAGAGCAGTTAAAAATTAACCACGTCGTAAATATTTAAACCTAATGCAGCAGCCACATAATAGAATTAAAAATATTGGGGTGAAGATGCACTCTCCACCCCGTAACCATCAGAAAAGAAGACCAACAGGAAAGGAATACAGCAGAAGCTAAGGTTTGGGCTTAGAGCTTTTCTGGGCGGGGCTTTAACTTTTAATACTAAGTTCTTCGGTTTAGTATGCTGATAATTTTTAAGCTGCTTAGGGTAAAAATACATTAAAACTTGAGGGTTACGCCCAGACGCAAAGCAGCTACACCGTAGCCCACTTCGGCAAATCCGCCCAAATTTTTGTTCAGGTAGTATCGGGCACCGGCATGTATTCCCGTAATTACCCCGGTAGAGTAAGGGCTCACAAAATCGCTGTAGCCAGTATTATCGGATTAAGAAGCGGTGCGCACGCCCAGGGCTACGCCGGCGTAGGGGTCTAGTTTGCTTTTGGTTAGTTCCAGTAAATCGCCGAAGTGGTAAGACCCGCGGGCCCCGAAATAAATAAAATTGTAGCGCCATTTGTACCCGCCGAAATTATACCCGTACCGGGCGTAATCAATAAATCCACCCACCGATATATTCTCTTTTATACCTATTTCAAAAGAAGCACCAATGGGTATGCCGCCCGCAGTATAAGCGCCCAAGCCAAAGCCGGCATTCAGGTATTTTTCCCGCGGGCCGTTTTGAGCCTGAACGTTGGTAAAGGCTAAAGAACATAAGCAAATCGCAAAAAATAAGGGAATCTTTTTCATAGTTTTAGTTTGGCTAATGGTTGTTTTAATTATTCAGGAAATCAGGGCACGGAAAATCAGTAAGGCGCAAAAGGTTGGAGAAATAATGAATGCTAGCCGTAATCTGATGAAGAACCAGCGATGCATTTGGCATGTTTTATAAACCCAAATGAATATTCTTTTGGGGGCAGGTGGCTAAAAAAGTTAAATCAAGCGGTTGCTAATAGCAAACTGTACCAAACCACTGGCATTCCGGCTGTGGGTTTTTTCGATTATATTGCGGCGGTGGGTATTAACCGTATGGTAACTAATAAATAACTGGTCGGCAATCAGTTTGCTGCTATACCCTTCGGCTACCAGTTTTATTATTTGCCGCTCACGTTTGCTTAACTTGGTGGCCGGCTTTTGTTCTTCGGGCTTTACTTTAATTTTGCTACTGGTACTAGCGCTTTTTACCAATACCGGGTTGCCTTCGTTAGCCCGTAGGTCAGAAATATCGGTTAACAGGGTAAGCAGGTGGGTAATATTACCGGCCCCATCGGTTTGCAGTACGCTGTTTTGCTCCAGTATATTCAGGAAATTACCATTGGCCTGGCGCAACCGGTACTGTCGGTTAAACCGGTAAGTTTTACGTTGGCTAACTGGCAAGTCTTGTACTTCCTGCCACAGGTTAGCAGTAAGCTGCCAAATAGTTTTGCGGTCGGCGGGGTGCATAAGATCGTTTAAAAAGGCTAAACCTTTTTGCCGGAAAACACCGGGTTTATACCCCAATAAGGTTTCTATATTATTGCTTACAAAAACAAAACTTTGGGTTCTGATATCTAGCATCCAGCTAGGACAAGGGCCTAAACTTAAAACCATTTCTAAACCGGGATTGGCTTGCATTAATTTACGGTAATCGACCAGGCTGTTATCGGGAGCAGTGGGCGGGTTTTGCCAAAAAGAAAACGGTTCTTCGGCACAATCGGTAGCGGTTAAAACTTCTGGGTTAGTGGCTTTCATAGTTGTATGTTAAGTTAGAACGAATGCGTAAATCAACCGGAACCACACGCCTACCACACAAAACCTAAACCAGGCGAAACATCCGGAATACGGGGCAGCAACTTTAATCTGTAAAAACGAAACGGTTGCGGCCACCAAAACTTTACCGTTTTGGTTGATACAAATTTGAAGCTTTTACCCAGCCCAAAACAAGGGCTTTAAGGCCGTTTTACCTGGTGGTTTTAACGCTATGCCGCACGGGGTTTTTCCCGTATTTGGCGGGGAAAAGCAGGTAATTGATCGCTTACCAAATACACAACATTTTAAAATTCAAATACTTAACTTATATTCACCTAAACTACTGATTTACAGACTAACTCTAATTTTAATGGGTTCTGTTAAATTTGAGACCTGTTCTTACATGTTACACCAAATACACATAAAACTATGCAACAATTCTTGATCAACTTAACTGATTTACAAAACCTGATTAACAATGCCACCGATGCTAACCGTGTGTTAATTACCGTTGATCTACCCAACGGAAACGGTAATGGCAAAACCAAAAGTGGCCCGGCTATTAAATTAAGAGCAGTTAAATTTTTAGACGGCGGCTTAGTTGATAGCACCAATACAACGGCGGGCACGCCGCTGGCACCCACTACCATGGCCCTGAGTTTAGATGCCCGGGCCGCTGAGCGGGAAGTTACCGGTTGCCCCTATCCTCCCGGCTGTTAAACCGAAACGCCCTTTTCCACCCAAAATTTTTTATTATGCTTTCCCAAATTCCTAAATACTTAGATGTAGTCTCGCCGTTTTTACTGCTGCTTTTTATTTATTTCCGGGGAAGCATAAATACCGGCCGAGACTACATTCTTTGGTTTATTCTGGCGCAGTTTCTTTTAAACCTGCTGTCCAAAATCTTGTTTTTATTAAAAATGCATAACCTGTTTATATACAATTTAAACGGGGTACTTTCCTTTCTGCTTATTTCGGCTTTTTTCTGGCAAATACTGCATTTAAAAAAGAAAAAATTAATCATTTGGGGAATGCTTGTGCTGTTTATCTTATTTCTTATTTTTGATTTTATTAAATTAGAGAACTTTATAAACGAGTTTAACAGCAACGCATACGGCGTAGCCAGTTTTATGCTGGTAGCCTATTGTCTAATGTATTATCTCGAAAAACTTAAATTTCCGGCCACCGATAAAATTACCAAATCGAGTAACTTTTGGTTTGTTACGGGTATTCTTACTTATTACAGCGGGTGTTTTTTTATTTTTATTACTTTTAAAAAACTTACATTAACCCAGAATATCAGCAACGGCATTGCCCTTATCTGGCAAATTCATAATGTTATATTTCTGATAATGTTTGTCTACTTTTTTATTGGAATGTTATGCAGGCCTTATCCGGAGAAATTCAAATAGTAATTGCCATAACATTGTTATTGTTGCTTATTACGTCTTTTGTGGTGGTGTTTATTTTTATTCACCGCAACCAGTACCACAAATACGTGCAGGAAAAAGAAGATATTAAAAACGCTTTTCTGCAGGAGATTTTAAAAGCCCAACTAGAAATGAAAGAAAAAACCCTGCACACCATTTCGCAGGAAATTCACGACAATATTGGGCAAATTCTTTCGCTGGTAAAACTTAATTTAAACACCATTTTACTAGAAGACGAAAATCCGGCGGCGCCTAAAATTACCACCACCAAAGAACTGGTGGGCAAAGCCATTCAGGATTTACGAAACCTGTCTAAATCTTTAAACACCGAACACATTATTCAGAAAAAATTATCGGAATCTTTAAAGCTGGAGTTAGACCTGATTCAGCGGACCGGTATGTACACCACCCAACTCCAGATAGAAGGCCAGGAAGAACCCTTAGACCCACAAAAGCAAATAATTATTTTCCGGATTGTGCAGGAAGTGCTGCAAAATATTATAAAACACGCCAAAGCTCAGTATATTTCGGTGGTTTTAAATTATTTACCTAACCATTTTATTATGAGCATTAAAGACGATGGAACCGGATTTGATGTAGCTGCCCTCCAGAAAGCCGATGCCGATAAAGGCACCGGCCTCAGCAATATTTACCACCGGGCCAAACTCATGGGCGCCGATTTATCTATCGATAGCCATTTGGGCCAAGGCACCTTAACCCGCTTGTCGTTACCCACCAACGTTTAACGCTTATGCAACCAAATTCCAGTATAAATGTAGCCTTAGTCGACGACCATAAATTATTCCGGAAAGGAATGGTTGAGCTCATTAATGGGTTTTCGGGGTATAAAGTAATTTGGGAGGCAAATAACGGCAAAGAATTTATTCAGTGCCTGCAAACCGGAGAAGCGCCCGATATTGTGCTGCTGGATATTAATATGCCCGAAATGGATGGTTTTGAAACGGCCGAATGGTTGAAGCTGAATTATCCGAAAATAAAAGTACTGGCCTTATCGATGTACGACCACGAAGAGCCCATTATTAAAATGCTGCGGGCGGGTGCCAAAGGGTATATTTTAAAAGATGCCGAACCGCTGGAGCTTAAAGCCGCCCTGCAGGAACTGGCCCGCAAAGGTTTTTATTACTCTGAGCTGGTAAGCGGCACGCTGGTAAACTCCATTAATCGGGGCCCGGAAGAAAATTTGCGGCAAAGCGAACTGGTAAAACTAAACGACCGAGAAAGCGATTTTTTACGGCTGGCCTGTTCCGAAATGACGTACAAAGAAATTGCCGATAAAATGTGCCTGGCCCCCCGCACCATTGATGGCTACCGCGAAGCTTTATTTGAAAAACTGCACGTAAAAAGCCGCGTTGGCTTGGTTTTATATGCCATTAAAAACGGCTTGGTAACCATTAACTAACCCTATTACCAAGACTAAACCTTAAATCCAAAAAAGGCTACCCTAATATGGGTAGCCTTTTGTTTTTAGTTCAGAAATATTGTTAACAACCAACCACTAAGTACTAGTAACTAATCACTAACAGCTAAAATAACCTACTGCTTATTACTCATAGACTCGGCCATTTTAACGGCTTCGTAGGCGTTTACAATGCCACCTGTAACCGATAGAGCATCGAACTTAATCATTTCGGGCTTTTTACCTTCGCCGGGCTTGGCTACTATCACATCTTTGTGTTTAACCGTAGATTGCAGAATAATTTCCCGGACCTGAACAGCCGTTAAATTGGGATAATAAGACATTAACAACGCACTAATGCCGGTAGTTACCGGTGCGGCCATACTGGTACCGCTATTGCTCTTATAACCTTGTTTAGGCACGGTAGAATTAATATCAACGCCGGGGGCAAATACATCTACGTTCTTTTTACCATAATTCGAAAATTCGCCTACTAAATTGGTGGCATCTTTCCACGACGATGCGCCTACCTCAATCCAGTTTTTTACTTCCTGGTTGCTGGAAATCTGGCGGGTAGGATAATTGCGGTTCTGGTCGATATTCTGGCCATCGTTGCCGGCAGCGTGTACCAACAAAACACCTTTGCTGGCCGCGTATTTAATGGCCGCATCTACGGCTTCTTTCTCCGGCGAATAAGCTTTACCAAAGCTCATGTTAATAACCTTGGCCCCGTTATCTACGGCGTAATAAATGGCATTGGCTACGTCTTTGTCCCGTTCGTCGCCGTTGGGTACGGCCCGCACCACCATAATTTTAATATTATCGGCAATGCCTTTAATACCCAGGTTGTTCTGGCGGTTGGCGCCAATAATACCGGCTACGTGGGTACCGTGTTCGGCAAAAGCCCCGGTTACATCGTTGTTGCCGTAATTTTTCTCTTTTACGTTACTGTAATCGTCGCCGACAATATCGCGCGGATTATAGTTGGGGTTCAGGTTATATTTAAGTTTACCAATAAAATAATCTTCGCCTTCTTCAAAAGATTCTTTCGAAAAATTATTTTCGGCCATAAATAATATAATGGCCTTGGCCTGGTTTACCTGCTGATTGGCAGACTGTAACTGCAATATTTCGGGCAAGGTAAACTCGTCTTTGCCCAATTGGTTCTGTAAAATGCTGGTTGCATTCTGGTAAGCCTGGTGCAACTGCTGAAACTGGGAATATTGCGCCTGGGTTTCTTTCAGTTCTTTTTCAAATTCGGCTTTGGTTTTGAGGTAAAGGGCGTACTCCTCTTTTTGTTTTTTCTTTAATTTGGCGGGGTTGGCATCGGCAAATTTATCGCGCAGTTCTACATACAGGCGGGTAAGCTCCTGGGTATCGTATTCTACGTTGCGGCCATCTTTGCCCCCGATAAAATTCCAGCCGTGCACATCGTCTACATAACCATTCTGGTCATCGTCTACGCCGTTGCCGGGAATTTCTTTTTCGTTCGTCCAGATTTTATCTTTTAAATCTTCGTGTTCAATATCAATGCCGCTATCAATTACGGCCACTACCACCGTTTTAGAGGCACGGTCTTTCAGAAACTCGTAAGCTTTTTCGGTGCTTACACCCGGCACGCGGCTTTCCTGGGGATCCAGGTTAAACCAATCGGCCGGGGCTTTCTTAGCAGTATCGGCCACTAATCCTTTATCTGTTACCAACTGCGCCCGGGCACTGCTAACCTGCGGGGTAAAGAGTTGGCCCACCAACAAAGCACTGGCCAAAACATAAACTGACTTCATAGAATAAATGCTATTTTTAAGAAAAGCTATAAATATAAATCCTTCTTACGGATTAAAATATTTAATATGCAATAATATTACCAATAGTAACGCTGTACTAACAACAGGGTTAATTTATTTAAACAAAATACCATAAGCGGGAGGCTTTCTTTTTCCGCGCCTAATATGTTTAAGGTTATTTAATGAAAGGTATATTTATCTTTTTTATTGCCTGGCTGGCGATTTTTTTTCCGGTGCTGGCCCAGCCACCGGTAGCTAAACCTATTGTTGGTTCTGTTTTTTTAGGATTTACCTACACCCAACCTACCGGCGCTTTCCGGCAAATTTACCCGGGCGGACATGCCTTAGGCGGCAACTTTGGTTTTACAGTACGCCCCAAGGCTGGCTTGGCTCCGGTAGAACTGGGCACCCAGGTTAGCTACCTGGCGTATGGCATCGAAAAACAAACCGTGGGCAGCGGCAGCAGTGCTTACGTGCTTAAAACCACGCATAGCTTAATTCCGTGGCATGCCTTAATCCGGTTAAAAGCGGCGCGCCGGGCAACCCTGAACCCATACCTAGATGGTTTGGCCGGCATAACCATTTTTAACTCCCGAACGAAAGAAAAAGAAGATTTTATTACCGCTTTCCGCGACCAGGATGCAATTGTGGTAAACAAGCATAATACCACCGTATTTAGTTACGGTTTGGCAGCCGGACTGGCGTTTGCCGGCGCACCCGGTAAAAGCTTTTTTGGCGACATCCGGTTAATTTATTTGCAAAACCCCTTAACCACTTACGTAAAAAGAGGCCAGGTAAATGTGAGCCCAACCGGTACGGTAGATTATACCTTTACCCGCTCCGAAACCAGTATGCTGCTTTTACAACTAAATCTGCTGGGCGTATTAACCAGCTCCGATTAATTTATTTTTACCTGTATCTTTATAGCTCCTGTATAAACTTATTGCCGCCCAACTCATGAAAAACACATTTGCTTACCTGCTGTTACTACCTTTGGTTTTAATAATAAGTGGTATTTCCTGCCGAAAATCGCCGAAACAGGTGCAAAACACAACCGAAAATACAGCCACCGGGAGTCCGGAAAAAGCAGCGCCAATAAAACCAGCCCAACCCCTTATAACCGGTGCCGACCAAACTACACTTTATGTACCCCAGCTTAAAGGTAAAAGAATTGGCATGGTCATTAACCAAACGTCTATTATTGGCAAAAAGCCCAGTGTAGATAGTTTGCTTAAATTAGGCGTAAACATTACCAAAATATTTGGCCCGGAGCACGGCTTCCGGGGCAATGCCAGCGCCGGCGTAAAAGTAGACGACGCTACCGACCCTGCCACCGGCATAAAAGTGGTATCGTTGTACGGTAAGCACCCCAAACCCAGCCCGGAAGATTTGGCCGATGTAGACCTGATGGTTTTTGATATCCAGGATGTAGGGGTGCGCTTTTACACGTACATTAACACACTGGCACGGGTTATGGAAGCCTGCGCCGAAAACAATAAAACCTTGCTCATTCTGGACCGGCCCAACCCCAATGGTTTTTACGTAGATGGGCCCATTCTGGAAGACCACCTCAAATCGGGTATTGGCATGTTTCCGTTGCCCATTACCCACGGCCTTACCGTAGCCGAATTTGCCCAAATGGTAAACGGCCAAGGCTGGCTGAAAGATAAAATGAAATGCCAATTGCAAATTATTAAAGTGGCCAACTACAATCACCAATTGCCGTACGTTTTGCCGGTAGCGCCTTCGCCTAACCTAAATACCCAGCAGGCCATATTGCTTTATCCCAGTACCTGTTTATTTGAAGGCACTTACCTGAACCACGGGCGCGGCACCCACTACGCATTTACGGTTTTAGGCGCACCCGCTTTAAAAGGCAAATACAGCTTTTCTTATACGCCCCGGAGCATTAAAGGCATGAGCGAAACCCCACTGCACCAGGACCAGGTTTGTTACGGTTTAGACCTGCGCACCTACAACACAGATATTTTCCGGCAAACCAAACGTATAAACCTGCAATGGCTCCGGGAACTTTACCAGGCTTACCCTGACAAAGAAAAGTTTTTTGACTCTAAGCTGAGTAAAGAAATTGGTAACATCGATAAACTGGCCGGCACCGAAAATCTGAAGAAGCAAATTATAGCGGGCATCTCGGATGCGGAAATCCGGCAAAGCTGGGAACCAGGTTTATCTAATTACAAGAAAATGCGGGAGAAATATCTGTTGTATCCTTAATTGTAAGGGCACCACCTATTCTTGCTAATTTGAATCAAACTTTAATAAAAACATCCGGCATCCGTATACTACTCAGAAACACTGTAATCCCCTGACCCCAACAAAGTATAAGCCTATTTAATTGCTACAGGTATTTGCAGAATTTTACTTAAATAAAATGCTTTTTACAAATTCCCTTTTCTGCCTCGAAACAGGAATCTGGACTTTATCTTCCAGTAATAAATAGTCGCCCTCATCTTTAATCCAGCTTTTGATAAACTTTTTATTTACCAGATGCGATTGATGACAACGGATGAACTGATAATTTTCCAGCATTTCTTCGTATTCGTAAATGGGTTTCGATACAACTACTTTCCCGCCTTCTACAAGATAAAAGGTAGTATAATTGTTAGAAGATTCGCAACGAATAATTTCATTAACCCTCACCAACTTAATTTCTTTGGCTAAAGGCAAAGCAATGCGGGGCGTATCGGAGGTGCGTTGTTGTAAAAACTGCAGCAGGTTTTGGAGCTGATGGTTTTGCCTTTTCTCCTGGCTTTTAAGCACTGCTTTTTTAACGGCAGTTTGCAGTTCTTCTATATTAACTGGTTTTAGTATATAATCAAGGGCTGAGAACTTGATGGCTTTTAAGCCATACTGGTCGTAAGCAGTAACAAAAATAACTTCAAAATTGCACCCTGCTACTGCTTTAAGAACATCAAAACCTGATTTATCGGGCATCTGAATATCTAAAAATACGAGCTCGGGTGAAGTTTGCCGGATTAATTTAATGCCTTCGTCCGAATGAGATGCCGTTGCCAATATTTGTACTTCCGGACAGTACCTGCCCAAGAGTTCAAATAAATTATCAATATTATTCTGCTCGTCATCTATAATGATGGCCGTTAAACTCATCAACCTTTACTTTTATTCCGATAAAATTATACCCAGGTAAATTAGCCTAAATTTCTTATAAAGAAGAAATAATTGATTTCCTCAACAATTGATTTTAAAATTAAAGCCAATCTGTTAATACCAGTGTAACTTTGGTTCCAGCATCCGGAATCGATTTAAATTCAAAAATAATAGGTTGTTCCGGGTAAAGCTGGTTTACTACCGTTATTCTATCTTTAATCAGGTTAATGCCGTACCCATTTGCCGGCTTATCTAAATCAAAGCCTTTGCCATTATCCTGAACCGTAACCACCAGGTTGTCTCTATCTTGTTTAAACCAGATAGAAATATGGCCTTCTTCTTGCTTACCCGCAATGCCATGTTTTATAGCATTTTCGGCAAAGGGTTGTAGCAGCATTACCGGGAAATCGAGCTCGGTTGGGTTTAGCGTTTCCGCTACCAATAGCTGGTACTTAAACTTAAACCGAAGCTGTTCTAATTGTAAATAATCTTCCAGCTGTTTTATTTCTTGGGATAGCGGGTGCGTAACTTTTTCGTTTTTATCCAGAATATCGCGCATCAGCGAACCCAGTTTAGAAATATAAATATTGGCGCCTTCCTGGTCATTTTTATTTATTAGCCCCTGAATAGAATTAAGCGCGTTAAAAATAAAATGCGGGTTTAGCTGCGCCCGGAGCGAAGAAAGTTGGGTTTGCATCTGAGCTCTTTTGGTACTTTCGGCCAGTAGCAGGCGTTTTTGACGTCGCACTTTAACCGTAAATACCATACCTACTAACAAAACCATTGCCAGGCCGCTAAGGCCCGCTTTAAAGGCAGTAGTTTGGTAAAAGGCTGGTTTTACTTCAAATTCATACTTAAATATTGCATATTCCTGGCGGGGATACCGCACTTGTAGGGTATGCTTTCCGGGTTTTAGATTTCGTAAAAGAATAACGGGATTTCTGTTTTTTGCGGAGGTTTTAAAGGTACTATCCGCATCAATTCTATACTCCAGGTAATTATTAGTGATAGAACTTAGCGATTTAAACTGAATAAGAAGAGTGTTTTTGTTAGAGGGTAGAATTAATTGGTTGGGTAAATTTGTTTTAGCATTAAAATTAGTTGGCGCTAAGTTACTAGCCTTTACTTGTTCTCTCATGTCCGCAAGAAAACCTTGATTAACTCTTAGATCTTCCCCTTGTCTGTTTTCATATGTTTCTATCATATATGGTTCAAAAGACAAAAACAAAGGCTCGGGCTTTGGAAAAATAAATTCCAGCGCCAGGATAGATACAAATTTGTTAGTTCGGATATCTTTAATAAAAAACAAATTATTAATGCCTTCAAATTTGTTTTTATTTATCGAATTGTAATCCAGGTAAGATGTAAATACGTGCTCTCCATCGGCAGGTATTATGGGGATTTCAATGGCTCGTTTTTCATCAAATTGAGGTACATCTTTCTCGGGATTAAGTGTAAAATCGCCTTGATAGTTATAATATCCCTGCAAATATGCTTTGTAATACCCGTAATTTTGCTGGTTTATTCTGGTGAGCACAATGTTAAGAAGATCACTATTTACAAAGGCCTTCACGTGCAATACTCCACTGTTTTTTTGAGCTACAGAAATAATAGTAGGTTGGGAAATAAGAATATCAGGCTCCCTTTCTTTTATATGCTGCTGTTCGTTGTAAAAATCTATGCCTAATCCTACCGGACCTTTACTTAAATAGGCTGGATTAGGAGGTAAACCAATCGTATCTATAATTTCATAAGTTGTTTGCCCTAAGGCAAAATAATAGAGTAACAGGAAACCGAAAAGTAAGATTTGTTTTTTCATAATTTTTATGGTTTAAGCAAATCTACTTGCCGGAGAAATATATTTCTGGCGCAATGTGAATTGGATCGTTATGGCTGTGAATTAAACCTTATAATAGCTTATGGTATAAATTTAAATTTAATATTTATGATTTAGACTTTAGATAACTATTAAGATTTTTCTATTTATTCACGCGTTCGGCCAGGTACGCTTCCAGGGTGGTAGAAAGTTTAATCGTTTCGTTTGGCCGTTCGGGAACAGCTTTACCGTCAATAACGGCCTGGGTCATAGCCATTAAATGATGAGCTGTATTTTTGGTAAACCCAACCAATAAAAGTGTTTCTTCCCAATTTTCCGGCGGAATGGCTTGCACGCTTACTTCTTGCCCGAGCAACTTGGCAAAAGCTACAGCAACATTATGTGCACTATATTTGCGAGGACCTTCTACTTCAAAAACGGTTCTGCTTTCTGCCGGGTTTGGGTTGGTTATTATTTGGGCAATGAATTTGGCCAAATCAATAGGAGAAATCATGTTTAGCGCAAACCCTGCGGGAAAGAAAGTAGGCAGAACACCATATTGTTTTACCGGTTCTTGGTAGCCTAGCCAGTTACTGAAATAATAAGTTGGCCTGATAAATATTTTTTCTACGTCTAATTCGCCGAGGCCTTGTTCTAAAATGCGCGACATTAAAATATTGCCGGTGTTGCCGTTTAAATGTGCGCCCACACAAGATAAACCTACTACTCTTTTTATACCGGCGGCTTGGATTGCTTTCTGGTAATTCGCCACAATCTGTCCGGTTTCCCCAATTATATCGTTAGAGGCGGGGTTTTCAGGCGTCAGGACAAAAGCCGTTGTCCCGCCCTTAAATGCGGCGGTAAGCTGCCCGGCATTAAATAAATTAGCCGTTTTGGTTTCAGTGGTTTTATCGGCAAGCTTTTCCGGATTTCTAACAACAGCCCTCACCGGCAAGCCACCGCGTTTAAGTTCATCAACCAGGTATGCCCCTACTTGTCCGGATGCTCCTACAATTACGTTCATGGTTTGTATCTGCTTTGGTAATTACGTTATTGCAATACCACAAAAGTAAGCGGGGGTGATGACAACCTTATGTCAGGGGTAGCTAAGAGATGTGCTAATATTTGTCAGATATAAATCTTAAGGTAAATTCTTGACGAGCAAAGTAGCCTGTAAGAACCCGGGAATAAAGTAGAAATTGTTCCTTATCAGCCCGAATACAAGCAATTACCCGTCTTAAAAGCTTGGGGATGTTAGATAAAATCAGCTAATCATAGTAGGTTTCCGGGCTAACACTAACCTAAATATTTTAAGTTAATTGGCTACAAAAACTGAGTAACTTTTTCAGGTCTGCTTCTTTACTTAAATCGGGCCGGTTGTCTTTCAGGTATTTTTCTACGGCTGGTTTGTGCTTGGTAAATATTTTTAAAATATTGGCTTTGCTAACGGCATAAAACTTATTGTTCTGGTCGGCTAAAAAATAACTGGCTTTTTTCGCCAGCACCAAGTATTCATTTATATCCAGCTTTTGTATTTGCCCGCTGTTGGAAATAGAACTGTAACTTTTGGTACCGGCGGCATTAGAATATTGGCCATAAGCTACGCCCTTTTCCCGGTCCGAGGGATTAAACTTATGTTTAATCAAAAGCTTTACAGTGTTAAAATCAGCAATTTCTTCGCCAAAGCCTTTGTTTTCGGGGTCGTAATAAAATTTGGTACTGCCTACTGCTACATATTTTACCAGGTATAAATTATCCAAAGCCAGGGTATCGCCTTGCTTACTGGTAAAATGCATTTCGTTGAGCAGGAAATTGTAATTAAATTTTCCGGTGGCGGTGGTGCCCGAGTTGTAATAAATGGTTCCGTTCTGGAAGGTAGGGAACCGGTAAGTAGCATACGCAAAATCTTTACTTTGTAATTGCCGGCCCACCTTAACTTTTATCCGGTCATTTTCTGTTGACTGCGCCATTATCGCCGGAGCGTAAAATAAACCCAGTAAAAATAATAGCCAACCAGCTACTGGGATGCATCGCTTAGTTCTCTGCCCTGTTACCTTCATATTTTCCATGACCCACCATGTAGCGGCACTTGTTTTTAAAACCAAAACAGGAATGTAGCTAACCTAAATATATTAAAAAATATTTTACCTCCATTTTAGCAAGTAAACCAAGCCGGTCAACCAAATTATCGTTTTCAATTAGAGAAAGATACGTATTTACCAGCTATATTCCAAAAGCCACAATCCGGCTATAAGAGAACTGGCAGCATCAAAAAAATATTAAAAATTTATTCTAACCTGGCTTTGCCCGCCCCCGTAACAAGGAGGGTTTCTAAATAAATATTTAAACCCCATAAAATATAAAACGATGGCTGAGCTGAAAGATTTAAACGATTTATTATTTCACGAAATACAAGTACTATATAGCGGCGAAGAGTTGCTGGTAGCGGCCCTGCCCCGCATGATTGAGAAAGCCCAGGACAGTAGCTTAAAAGCTGCTTTTACCCAGCACCTCGACGAAACCAAACAGCAGATTGAGCGCTTAAAACAAGCGGCCGAACTTTTAAATATTAAATACGAAGGCGATGGAAACCCCAGCATGAAAGGTTTAATTGCCGAAGGTGAAAAAGTGATGCACAAAGATGCTACGCCCGAAGCCTTAGATGCCGCTTTGATTTGCGGAGCCCAAAAAATAGAGCATTACGAAATTTCGGGTTACGGCACCGCTGCCCACCTGGCCGATGGCTTAGGCTTTAAAGTTGTAGCCGACCTGCTGCGCCAAACCCTGCAGGAAGAACAAAACACCGATACTAAGCTAAACGATCTGGCTAAAAATAATATTAACCGCAAAGCCGCCCAACAAACAAACGCTTAATGTTTTACGTGTTACGTATTACGTTTAAGAACACGTACCACGTAACACGTAGAACGTAGAACGTACAACCTATAAAAAAAAAGGGATAGCTGGCAACAGCTATCCCTCTTTTTGTTTAAAGGCAAACTACTGCCGGCGGGCTTGGGCTTTGGCGGCTTCTTCCAGGGCATCGTAAATAACTTGTTGCACGGCCGTACGGGTGTTTAGCTGGCTTAATTTATTGTTGTTACGGGTTGGGTATACGCGGTTCGATAAAAACACATACACTAAATCGTACTTGGGATCTACCCAGGTAAAGGTGCCGGTAAAACCCGAGTGACCAAAACTTTCGGGGCTGGCACCTTTGGCAGCATTGCCGTTCTCTACGTACGGCGAATTAATCCGGTCGAAACCCAGGGCCCGGCGGTTGGTGGGGCAAAACTGGCAGCCCGTATAGGTATTAAGCGTAGCTTCACTGATATAGCGGCGGCCAGCTACTTGCCCTTTTTGCAGGTACATTTGCATCAGCTTGGCCAAGTCGTTGGCGTTGCCAAACAAACCGGCATGGCCGGATACGCCTCCCAGCATGGCCGCCCCTTCGTCGTGTACGGTACCGTGTACCAGTTGTTTCCGGAACAGCGAGTCATACTCGGTAGGTACAATCCGGCTGTGCGGAAAATGTTTTTCGGGGGTAAAAGTAAGCGTATGGGCACCTAAAGGCTGATAAAAGTTTTTCTTCAGGTATTCTTCAAACTTCTGACCGGTCAGGCGCTCCACAATTATCGGGTACAGGTAAAAAGACAAGTCGCTGTATACATAACCGGCTTTTTCGTTCAGCGGCGATTCTTTAATTTGCTTGTATATTTTTTTGTGGTAATTGCGGTGCATATACAGGTTCTGGGCTACTTTAACCGGGAACCGCGCCGAAGAATCGGCTTTAAATGTAAACCACTTAAATTTGCCGTTTTTCTTTTTTGTTATCTGCCAGAAAGGGATCCAAGCTCGCAGGCGGGCCTGATGCGCCAATATTTCTTTAAACACCAGGTTTTCTTTGCTGGAACCTCTAAACTCCGGCAAATAATCGCCCACGGTTTTGTTAAAATCAAATTTACCCTCGTCCTGCAGTTTCATGAGCGCCGCAATAGATGTACTTATTTTGGTAACCGAAGCCAAATCGTACACATCAGTATTGTTAACCGGGGTTTTATTTTCGTAGGTGTGGTACCCAAAAGCTTTCTGGTAAATAACGTTACCGCCTTTGGCTACCAAAACCTGGGCGCCCGGAATAGCTTTTTCCCGGATGGCCAGATTTACCAGCGAGTCGATGCGGCTAAACGTTCTGGAGCTTAAACCTACATCTTCTGGCGAGCTGTATTTAAAGTGCCCGCCCGCGGTAGTAGCCAAACCGGTTTTGGCCCGGAAAGCCGGGGTGGCCGTAACCGGCATCTGGCCCTGCGATTTTATGCCGCCAAATATTATTTCGGCAGCAATTTCCTGCGCATTCACCGACTCCTGGTAAGCCATAATAACCGCATTGAGTTTATCTAATTCCTGGAATTTAGCCGATGAATACGCATTGCCAAAAATACTCAGGATGGTTTTCTGTCCTTTGGCCAATTCTTTAACAAACACCACCGTTTCGGCACTTACCCCGTAGTTGCCGGCAGGCCGGGTGCTTAAATCGTGTACACCCGCAATAATCAGGTTGTACTTGGACAGGCTGTTTTTCAGGTCGCGGAGGTAATCAATAGAAGCGTTAGCCGGCAAATAAAAATATTCTACGTTGGTGTACCGGCTTAACATTTGCTGAAACGGAGTAACTGTGCGGGTACCAATGGCCAGGGCGGCAATGCGTAAGGTATCCAGGGTACGTACCGGCAATGTATTACGTTGGTTGCGCAGCACCGTAACCGACAACTCCGATAATTTCCGGTTTATAAACGTACCCATCGGGTTATTCAGGTCGGCGTACAAGTTTTTAATTTCTACAGGTTTAAATTTGTTTAACCCGGCCCAATATTTAGCAGCTAATATTTTTTTAACCCGCTGGTCTATTTCTTCCTGGGTTATTTGTTTCTGAACAATGGCTTCTTTAATCAGTTTAATGGCTTGCTCTACATTTTCTGAGAATTCAATAATATCGTTACCGGCCAAAATGGCTTTTACATCAGCGGTGCCGTTCGGGAAATTATTCGTAACGCCTTTCATGTTCATGGCGTCCGAAATAATCAACCCTTTAAAACCCAATTCGTTTTTAAGCAAATCGGTTACAATGGGCTTAGATAAGGTAGAAGGCAAATTACTGGTAGTATCGAGGGCCGGAATATTTAAATGCGCCACCATTACCGATGCCAAACCTTGCCGCATCAGCTCTTTAAATGGGTACATTTCCAGCGTATCCAGACGTTTGCGGTTGTAATAAATTTTAGGCAGGGCATAATGCGAGTCTACATCGGTATCGCCGTGGCCCGGAAAGTGTTTGGCACAGGCCAGAATGCCTTTGTCTTGCATGCCTTTCATGTAGGCCGCACCCTTGCGGGCAACATTAATTTTATTTTCGCCAAACGACCGGAAGTTGATAACCGGATTATCGGGGTTGTTGTTTACATCTATAACGGGGGCAAAGTTTATATGCATGCCAATGCGCTTAAACTGGCGGGCAATTTCGCTTCCCATTTCGTAAATCATTTTTTCGTTCTGGATGCCCCCCATGCTCATCTGGTACGGAAATTTAATGGTGCTATCCAAACGCATGCCCAAGCCCCACTCTGCATCCATGGCAATTAACAAAGGCACCCGCGATAAACTTTGGTACCGGTTGGTAAGTTTGGCTTGCCGTACCGGGCCACCCTGAAAAAATACCAGTCCACCTACTTTATGGCGGGTAATTACATTGGCAATAGAATCTTCAAAACGTTTATTCCGGTTAGAGTAGGCGGCAATCATAATTAATTGGCCAATCCGTTCATCGGGGCTTAACGTAGCAAAAACCGAATCGACCCACTGAATATTTGTTTTCAGGAAAGGCGGTAGCACCACCGGCGCCGCGGGCGGGGCCGCAGCCGGTTTTTTGGTTTGGGCAGCCGCGCCGGAAATAAATAAAATAATAAAAGCTAAGGCGAAAAAAATTCTTTTCAAGATGCTAATAACTAATTATGCTAACTTTTAAGTAACAGGTTAAGCCGTAATATTTTAGCGGGATTTTAGAAAATAAAACCAAATTCCCGGCCTAAATAGTACAACTCCGGAAAGGAAATTTAAAACTTACCATTCAAAATTAAATTCCTCCTCTTCAAATATAGGGTTTTATATTTTTTCTGGTAAATTTTAAATTAAAATAGATTATTTACCGCCTCTACAATATGCAGAATTAACCTCATTTTGCGGCCCAGGTAATTTTAAGCCTCAACCTAAACAGTTGCTTTTTGGTTTAGAAAATTGCTTAAATATTTTTGACACCCGTTTTAGGTTTGTTAATTTTTTATAAAAAAGATTATTATAGCCTAAAATGGCTAATAAAGAGTAGTATACAAGAGTAGGAAACTCTATCGGTAACTATTTAGTAATGGTGCTTACTTCACTTACTTTCATTTGATAACCTTGTAAAGCATCAATGCAAATTAAATACATAAAGGGGTAAAGCACTAATGTACTTTACCCCTTTATTTTAACCTTTCCTTGCTAAATTAAATATTAATATAATCTCCCCATGGTGGGAAACTGTGATATTGGTTTAAATATTATTCCTAAATTTTTAAGTACCGAGCAAAATATTAAAACAAATGCACGAGGTGGCTGAAAAGGTAAATCCTCTGCCCCTTGGTTTATCGAACCCTGCAGTATTCTAAGCCAAAGTTGATTCTGTGTACTCTCTGAAAGTTTTTGTCTTTCTGCCTAATAACCGTTCCAAATCTCCGGATTGATATTCAAATTCACCTGCTTCAATGGCCAACGCCCAACTCGTCATAAATTCGGCCACCGGACGAGGAATCCCTTTTGCCACTATCCCATTAATATATTCTTCTGCTGTAATGGTGGTAAAAGAAACCGATTGTCCTTTTATTTCCGCCAGAATTTTTGCTATGTCCGCAAACGAAACCGCATCGCTGCCGCCTAGGGAGTAAGTTTTATTTTCGTGTCCGGGGATAGAAAGTATTTCGGCGTGGGCTTCTGCCAATTCATCTCTGGTGGCTGGTGCCACTTTGCCGTGTTTTGCCGGAACCTTTATGCCGTTTTCATACGGATTGGCATCATAGTAGAACGCTAAAGCATCTGTAAAAGGCGGGTGGTAGACAATGGTATAATTAAGCCCCGAAGATTTAAGTACCTGTTCCGTAAAAAGGTCTGATTCCGTAACCTCGGGCATAATACGTCGGGAACCTTCTTTACGCATAATGGCCATATAAACTACGTGCTTAACCCCCGCCTGGCGGGCAGCGGTAATCGCATTATAATGTTGGGTAAATCGGTCGGTAAACGCAACGGTACTGGTAAGCATTACTTTATCAACCCCGGCAAAGGCGCGTAGTAACGAATCATAATCAAAATAATCACCAAAATGAACCTCAACGCCTTGGGCAGCTAAGTCTTCTGTAGCTTCTTTTTTCCGGGATAGTCCGATAATTTGGCCTGCGGGAACTCCTTTTTTTAATAAATGTTCTACGGTAGCTTTTCCAACGCCACCGGTAACGCCGGTTACTACTATTTTACCGCTAACTTCTTTTGAATACTCTGCCATCTTTTTTATTTAAAATGATTAAATTTGCTTTTTATTTGCAAGTACAAAACAAAATTATTGCTTTTAAATTGCAAGCACAAAACTAAATATTTACTTTCAATACGCAAGTAATAAAATAGAAGCTTTATGAAATCAAGTGAAAAGCGCTCCGATTGTCCTATCAGTTCATCCCTGGATATTTTCGGAGACAGATGGTCGCTATTAATTGTGCGGGATTTGATGCTTTATAAAACCCGTACTTACGGCGATTTTACCAGGTCCGCAGAAAAAATAGCCACGAATATATTAGCGAACCGATTACAGGTATTGGAAGAGAATGGCATCATTACTAAATTACCCTATCCGGACAATAAAGTAAAAGTGCTTTATAAGCTTAGTCCTAAAGGGGTTGATTTAATACCGGCTTTGATTGAAATAGCCCTTTGGGGCGGAAAATATGTATCAAACGCGGAGGAAGATTTGCCATTACTGAAAGAAGTAAAAAAGAACAAAACGAAATTTCTGAAAAATATAATGGATAAGCTATCGGCAGATGATGCGGCGCGTATTGATTAACCCTTGTTCTTACTGTTAAATGTTTTTGTTTATCTTCTTTATAAATCCTTTCGGCTCTCCTGTAAGATCACAATATTTACCCTAACCGAATATTCCTAAACCATAAAATAGGTAATAATAGAATTTCGCAGTTAGGACTAAATCCTCCTCTTCCATATATTAAATCCCAATTTTTAGGGGTAACTTCTAACTTTGTTCCCAAATTTTTAGCTGTTCCCCAATGGTAACACGTGCCATAATCAATGCATTACCGTTGTTTATAGGGTAGAAAAGTAGTTTGAACGCGAACTTTTTTGTTTGTTCCGGAACTCAAATATTTAATTTTAAAATTAAATTACATTGATAAAGCATTGTATGGCAACGGTTTTAATCGTTTTGTCTATTTGTGCTTTTTACTAATCTTTTTTTCAGATAAAGCGAAAGCTTTAAAGCTAAATATTAAGTCCATTCCGCATTATTCCTGAAATACAGCCAAGTGCCACGAGTGGCGTTATCGCTGGCTATTATGTTGTAGAATATTACTTCCCATGTTAAGCCCGAATATCTATCTAACTACTAATAAGGCTCTTAAGATAATTATTTTATATTTTTGATTTTCTAATATAAACCGGCTAGTTTTGCAAAATTATTAGCAGCAAGCGTTGTTCTTTGAGTTGTGTTGATAAAAAAGGAGATTATAGCGCAAAAAACGCAAGCAGCATTTTCTTACATAAATCTCTGATTTACAGCAAAATTCAACTAAAACAAACGCCCACTACAAAATTATTGAGTAACAAACCTGATTGTATAACTAAATTAAAAGAATAAAATGGCTGTATTAGTTGGCAAAAAAGCCCCTGCTTTTAAAGCAACTGCTGTTGTAAACGGCGAAGAATTTGAAGAAGATTTTTCTTTAGATCAATATTTAGGCAAGCAATACGTAGTATTATTTTTCTGGCCTTTCGATTTTACCTTTGTGTGCCCCACCGAAATCTTGGCCTTCCAGGAGCGTTTAGCCGATTTTGAAGAGCGCAACGTAGCCGTAATTGGTTGCTCTACCGATTCGCACTTCTCGCATTTTGCCTGGTTAAACACCCCCAAAGATCAAGGTGGTATTCAGGGCGTTACATTCCCGCTGGTAGCCGATACTTCTAAAACCATTGCCACCAATTACGATGTTTTAGCCGGTACTTACAGCTACAACGAAGAAGGTGCTCTGGTATTTTCGGGCGATCCGGTAGCGTACCGGGGCTTGTTCCTGATTGACAAAGAAGGCGTGGTGCGTCATCAGTTGGTAAACGATATGCCTTTAGGCCGTAACGTAGAAGAAGTAATCCGGATGGTAGATGCGCTGCAACATTTTGAAGCCAAAGGCGAAGTTTGCCCCGCTAACTGGGAGCAAGGCAAAGAAGCCATGCAAGCTACGCGCGAGAGCGTTTCTAATTATTTAGCCAATCACTAGTAATTTTTAGTTAAAATAAAAACCCGGTAAAAGCCTCCGTTTTAAGCGGGGGCTTTTTACTTTTGTACCTATTCCTAAACCAAATAATTTGTCGGACTTTCTTTACGCTATTGGTTTAAAAGCATACCACCTGCTGTTGCGGGCCGGGGCTCCTTTTCACGAAAAGGCCAGTAAAATGATAAGCGGCCGTAAAAATATTTTCGGGCAGATTGCCGCCAAACTGGCCGGCAACCAAGCGCCCACAGTTTGGTTTCATTGTGCTTCTTTGGGCGAATTTGAGCAAGGCCGGCCTTTGATCGAGAAATTTTCGGCAACTTACCCGGCGTACAAAATAGTGCTCACGTTTTTTTCGCCGTCGGGCTACGAAATCCGGAAGAACTTCGCCGGTGCGCATTATATTTTCTACCTGCCTTTAGATAGTGCCCGCAATGCGCAGCAGTTTCTGGACCTGGTAAAACCCCAACTGGCAGTTTTTGTAAAGTATGAGTTCTGGCATTATTACCTCCAGGAATTGCATCGCCGCCAAATTCCGGCTATATCGGTTTCGGCCATTTTCCGGCAAGAGCAATTATTTTTTAAACCGTATGGTGGCTTTTACCGCCAAATATTAAAACGGTTTACGCACATTTTTACGCAAAACCAAGCCTCGGCCGTGCTTTTACAAAATATTGGTCTTACCCAGGTTACCGTAGCCGGCGATACCCGCTTCGACCGGGTATTGCAAACGGCCGCGGCGACTAAAAATATTCCGCTGGTAGAAATATTTATTTCCGATCAGCCGGTATTTGCGGTGGGCAGCAGTTGGCCCCAAGACATGGCTATTTTAATGCCTTTTATCCGGCAACACGCCGGTAAAGTAAAATTTATCGTGGCCCCGCACGAAATTCATCCGGCGGAGTTAGACCAAACGGTAAAAGACCTGAATGGCCAAGCCATCCGGTATTCTCAGGCCGAGTTAGCCACGGTGGCCCAGTACCAGGTTTTACTTATCGATAATATTGGTATGCTGTCGTCTTTGTACCGCTACGGCACGTACGCGTATATTGGCGGGGCTTTTGGCAAAGGCCTGCACAATACGCTTGAGGCTGCCGTTTTTGGTTTACCTTTGTTTTTTGGCCCATCTTACCAAAAATTTCAGGAAGCCATAGATTTGGTAAATTTAAACGTAGCAAAACCCATCCACAGCACCGAAGAGTTGGAAACCAAATTTACGTACCTCTACCATAATCCGGAAGAACGGGAAAGGCTAGCACGGGCTGCCCAAAAATACGTACAGGAACAAGCCGGGGCAACCGATATTATCCTGCAACACGTAAAACAATGGCTACAGCGCTTATGAAAGGAGTAGTAATAAAATCGACGGGTTCCTGGTATCTGGTTCGCGATGAAGCGGGACATTTGCACCCGTGCCGGTTACGAGGTAAATTTAAATTAAAAGATGCCAAAGTAAGTAACCCTTTGGCAGTAGGCGACCGCGTAACGTTTGAACGGGAAAATTCCGAAGAAAATACGGCCATTATTACCCATATTGAGCCACGTCAGAATTACATTATTCGTAAATCTACGCACAAAACGGCTTATAGCCATATAATTGCCGCCAACTTAGACCAAGCTTTACTGGTAGTTACCCTGGTGTCGCCGCGTACATCCTTTGGCTTTATCGATCGCTTCTTGGTTACCGCCGAAGCCTACGACATTCCGGTTACGATTATTTACAACAAAGTAGATTTATATGGACCCGACGATCTGCAATACCAGGAGGCTATAGCCCACATGTACCACCAGTTGGGTTATCCGGGCATTGCCTGCTCAGCCCAGCAAGATATTGGCATTACAGCTATAAAAGAAGAATTGGCGAACAAAATCAGTTTGGTTTCGGGCCATTCGGGTGTGGGCAAATCTACTTTAATAAATAAATTAATTCCGGATTTGGCGCTGAAAACCTCTGAAATTTCGGGTTACTCCGATAAAGGGGTGCACACCACTACGTTTGCCGAGATGTACGACGTTAATCCAACGTCATATATTATTGATACGCCTGGTATAAAAGAACTGGGCCTGGTAGATATTGCCGAAAACGAATTAGCCTCTTTTTTTCCGGAAATGCGCGAGCGGCGGCACGCCTGTAAATACCACAACTGCCGGCACTTAAACGAGCCCGGTTGCGCTATTGTGGCCGCCGTTAAAGCCGGGCAAGTGGCCTTAACCCGCTACGATAGTTACCGCAGCATGCTGGCCGAAGAAGACAACCGCCGCTAAATTAGCCGGCATAAGGAACCAAAGGCGGTAAAAAAAGCCTTTACGTAAAAGGGCTTCCGCAGAAATAATTACCTTTGCCCTACTTAAAAACATTTATTTATATGAAAACAGCAGAAATACATACCCCCAAGGGTGTAATGAAAGTTGAGTTTTACGAAGAAGATGCGCCCAAAACGGTTAAGAATTTTACCGATTTAGCCCAAAAAGGCTTTTACGATGGCTTAACTTTTCACCGGGTTATTCCGGATTTTGTGATTCAGGGTGGTTGCCCCAACTCGCGTGAAGGCGCTAAAGGCGCGCCGGGTACCGGCGGCCCCGGCTATAAAATTGATTGTGAATTAACCGGCGGTAACCAGTTTCACGACCGCGGCGTGTTGTCGATGGCGCATGCCGGCCGCAACACCGGTGGTTCGCAGTTCTTTATTTGCCACAGCCGGCGCAATACCGCGCACCTGGACCGCAACCACACTTGCTTTGGCAAAGTAGTAGAAGGCCTGGATGTAATAGACCAGATTAAAGCTGGTGACCGCATCGAAAAAATTGTGGTAAACGAAACCGCTGCTTAAATAAAAAAAGCCCGCTGCACCAGCGGGCTTTTTTTGTACATAATACATTTTTCAAAGCTTCATCTCTGTAGTTAAAATAGTAGGTAACGCCTCTACTCAGATAACAGATTTTCTACTACTGCCCTACCCGCCCGCTGTACAGAGCTATTTTGGCAAAAAGTTCTTCTGGCTTAAAAGGTTTGCTCAAAAAATCGGTTAAGCCCGCCGTCTTGATATCTGGTCCAGACTCGCTGGCCGCCGATACAGCAATAATGGGCAGCTGCTGGTATTTGGGATGCGGTAAAGTCCTAATCCACCGGGTGGCGGCATAACCATCAAGTACCGGCAATTGTAAATCCATCAGAATAACATCAAAATCGGATTGGTTAATTTTAGAAACAGCTTGTAAACCATTGCGGGCCGTATCGAAAATAATATCCCAATTCTTCAGGTACTGCTCTACCACCATAATATTAACCTTGCTGTCTTCAACAAGCAAAATCTTTACTCCCTTTAATAAATCTTGGTTGGGTGTTACTTTGGGCAAATTGCCGGCTGGCTGGGGTGTTGGCGTTCCGTTTTTGCGGAGGTGCAATGTAAAACTAAATTCAGTGCCTTCGCCTGGTTTACTTTTAACGTTTATTTTGCTCCCGTATAAATCCAGAATACGTTTACTAATGGTAAGCCCCAGCCCGGTACCCCCGTATTGCTGGCTGGTATCGTTGCTGGCCTGGGTAAATTCTTCAAAAATGGTATTAATCCGCTCGGGCGGGATGCCAATTCCGGTATCAGTTACTTTAAATAATATGGCGTACTCGTTTTTTTGAATACCGCTCACCACCAGTTGCAGTTTTACAAAGCCTTTTTGGGTAAATTTTACCGCATTACTTACCAGATTGGTAAGTACCTGCCCGATTTTTGTTTCGTCGCCCAATAACCACTGTGGCAAATTGTCGTCGAGTACTACCTGTACCGAAATACCTTTTTCGGTGGCTTTAATATTCTGAATAATTCCTATTTGCCGGACAAGCTGCCGGATATTAAAGGGTTTAGAAATTAACTCGGTCCGGCCCGCCTCTATTTTGCTTAAATCCAGAATATCATTAATCAGGTTTAAAAGACTTTCCGAAGCATATTTTAACACCTCCAGAAATTCGGCTTGCTGGGCCGGCTCCTGTTTTTTGGATAACAGGGTGGTAACGCCCACAATGGCATTTAGCGGGCTTCTGATTTCGTGGCTTAACGTAGCTATAAAATCGGTTTTGTTTTTACTGGCCTCTTCGGCCTTTTGCTTGGCCGCTAATAATTCGGCTTCGTGTTTTTTCTGCTCAGTGAGGTTAAAAATGGTGGCCCGTATAACCTGGGGCTTTCCTTCCAAATCTTTTAGTTGTTGGGCATTCACCAGGGCCGGAAAATATTCCTGATTAGGGTCGGTAAACTCTACATAAATTTGTTTTACCTCACCCTGGCGCTTAAGTAAAGGAATAAAGTGTGCTTCGTAAATTTCCTGGCTGGCCGGCGTTAAAAAGCTTTTAATTTTTTTTACGCGCAAAACGGCTTCGGCACTTAATTTAAGCCAACCCAATAAAGTTTTATTTATTTTAAGAATGGTGCCATCGAGGGAAAAAGATAAATAGCCGCACGGTGCTCGATCGTAAAGGTCGGCGGCACTCTCCTCCAAAAAAGCTTCGTAATTCATCTGGTTCTTTTATCTTCCGGTGCTACTATTAACCCTGGAATAACTTAAGCTAAATTCCGGAGCTTAGGCAAAGCTAAATAAACTGCAAGGGCCTGGCACCGGCATTATAAAAATTATACAAACAAAACAAAGTATATTTAGCCCAATAATTTAAGTCTGATTAAAAAACTAGCGTTTAAATTAAAAAGTTACCTTTGCAGTGGTATTGCCGGAAACACCTTCTCTTGTCTTAACGAATAATGATTTAATTTATTCCTAAATGAATTGTTAGCCCCTATTTACGGTTATGATCCGTAGCCTGCCGATAATACTTTCTTTTGATAAACTAAGTTGCCGCAGCATACCAACTAAATAAAATTAAATATAATCGGCTCTTTATACAGAACCAATGAAATTCGAAAATTTAAATATTATTGCGCCTATTTTACAGGCCCTTCAGGCCGAAGGTTATACCCAGCCTACCCCTATTCAGGAAAAATCTATTCCGTTAGTTTTAGAACGCCGCGATTTACTGGGTTGCGCCCAGACCGGTACTGGTAAAACTGCCGCTTTTGCTATTCCTATTCTGCAAATATTAACCAACGAAGCGTCCGCAGGCAAAGGCTCCCGGCATATAAGAGCATTAATTCTGACGCCTACCCGCGAGTTGGCCATCCAAATCGACGAAAGCTTTGCGGCTTACGGTAAATTTACCGGCCTGAAACACATGGTTGTTTTTGGGGGTGTTTCGCAGCATGCCCAAACCGCAGCTTTACAAAAAGGCATTGATATTTTGGTAGCTACGCCCGGCCGGTTGCTCGATTTAATGAACCAGGGCTTTATTAAACTGGATAGCTTAAAATTATTTGTGCTGGACGAAGCCGACCGCATGCTGGACATGGGCTTTGTACACGATGTAAAACGGATAATTGCCAAACTACCTGCCAGAAGACAATCTTTATTTTTCTCGGCTACCATGCCGCCCGAAATTGTAGATTTGGCCAACAGCATTTTGAGCAACCCCGCCAAAGTAGAGGTTACCCCGGTTTCTTCTACCGCCGAGACCATTCAGCAATCGGTTTATTTTGTAGAGAAAAACAACAAGCGCAAACTGCTTAACCACGTACTCGAAGATACATCTATTGCCACAGCGTTGGTTTTTACCCGTACCAAACACGGTGCCGACCGGGTTGCCAAAGATTTGCTTCGGGCCGGCATTACCGCCGAGGCCATTCACGGTAATAAATCTCAGAACGCCAGGCAACGTGCGCTAACTAATTTTAAAAGCCGGCAAACCCGCGTGCTGGTAGCCACCGACATTGCCGCCCGGGGCATTGATGTAGATGATTTAACCCACGTCATTAATTTTGAACTGCCCAACGTACCTGAAACTTATGTGCACCGTATTGGGCGTACCGGCCGGGCGGGGGCCAATGGTACGGCCTTATCGTTTTGCGATGCCGAAGAAAAACCTTACCTGCGCGATATACATAAGCTAATTGCTAAAAATATTCCGGTGGTAGCCGATCATCCTTACCATTTTACCAGCATTACCCAAACCGAAATATTGCCTTCTACCGCCGAAAAAGCCCGGGCCACTCGCGATAAAACGAAGAAATGGTACGGCCGGTCTAAAAAATAAATCTTAATGGTTTAAGATTATTATTACGGTTTTAAATAACAAAAAAGAAGCCCCAAGTCTTTATCCGGGGCTTCTTTTTTGTTATTGGGCTAAGCTATTCCGGTCAATATTTTCTGCCTTTAAGCTAAAGTCCTTATCTTGGCACCCGAAAGATTATTAACAGCGTCTGCATTTTATGGATAAGAACAAAAGAAATCGTCGGGGATTTATAAAAACAGTTGCTTTGGGTATTACCGGATTACCACTGGCCTTGGCCCACGCCAAGCCTAACGTTTATAAAAAGAGCAAAAACTTTTTGGTTTACATTGGCACTTACGAAAAGGCCGATGCCGATAGTGTTTTTCTTTACCGGTTAAATTACGAAGCCGGCGAATTAACCCAGGTTAAAGCCATTAAAGCCGGTGCTAATCCGTCTTTTCTGACCCTAACGCCCGATAATCGCTTTTTGTACGCGGTTAATGAAATAGAAGAATTTTATGGCCGAAAAACCGGGGCCGTGCGGGCTTTTGCCGTGGATGTTAAAACCGGCGATTTGAAAATGTTAAACCAAATGGCCACCGGGGGTGTTGGCCCCTGTTACGTATCTTTAGATAAAACAAATAAACTGGTGCTGGCAGCCAACTACGGTACCGGCAATGTGGTGGTTTATCCCGTACAAACTGATGGCCGCTTAGGTAATTTTACTTCTTTGCAACAGCACCAGGGCAGCGGCGCCGACCCGAAACGTCAGGAAGCCGCCCACGCCCATTGTGTAATCACCTCGCCGGATAATCAATTTGCTTTTACCATTGACCTGGGTATTGATAAAATTAAAAACTATCGCCTAGATATTAAACAAGGCGGACTTGTTCCCAACCCCGATGCTGACTACAGTACCCGGCCGGGCGCCGGCCCGCGACACCTTACTTTTCATGGGAACGGGCGCTATGCTTACCTGATCAACGAATTAGATTCTACTGTTACAGCCCTGGCTTACGATACAGCTAAAGGTACTTTTAAAGAACTCCAAACCATTTCGGCTTTGCCGGTAAAATATACCGGTGAGAGTTATTGCGCCGATATTCATGTATCGCCGAACGGTAAGTTTTTATACGGCTCTAACCGGGGCCACAATAGCATTGTTGTTTTTTCGATTAACCCCAGTACCGGCAAATTAAGCCCTGTAGAACATGTTTCTACGCAAGGCAAATGGCCGCGCAATTTTGGCTTCGACCCTACAGGCAAGTTTATGTTAGTAGCCAACCAGCATACAAATAATATTTTTACGTACCGCGTTGATAACCAAACGGGCAAACTCACGCCAACCGGCCACTCCGCCGAAGTGCCGTCGCCGGTTTGTGTACAAGTAGTACCGGATTTTTTGTAAAAGGTTAATCTTGATTAGCTCTGTTTATGTAGAACAAAGGAATATTTAATCTTACATCTGATGAATAAATAAAGAGGCCCTCACGGGCCTTTTGCCTTTATAAAATATTCCTAAATATATGCCAGATTCAATTAGCAACTTGTACGCAGAGCTTGTTTTTAAATTATTAGCTTCGTTTACTACAACCACCCTTTTTGTTTAAACCACAGGTAAATGCCTAAGGTTATCAGCAACATAGTAAACATAATTAGCGGGTAAGCGTTGGGGTATTCCAGTTCGGGCATGTATTTAAAATTCATGCCGTAAATACCCACAATAAAAGTTAAGGGCATAAAAAACACCGAAAAAATGGTAAGCACCCGCATAATTTCGTTCGTGCGCTGCGAAGCTAAACCAATGTAAATATTGAGTAAATTATTCGTGCTGTTGTCTACTTCTTCGTACATGGTAAGCAGCCGCAGGTACATGTCGGATACATCCTGAATATACGGGTCGTGCTTTTTATCGCGGGCCAGGTTATCAATAATTACTTTAGATAAGTTTAAGATTCTTTTTGATACTTCGGCTTTTCGTTTAAGCCAGTAAATGCCGTTGGTAAGCGGATAGTTCTGGTTTTTACGCAAAAAAACTTTCGACTCAAAATAATCCAGTTCTTTGGCTAATTTATGCGCGGGTTCCTCAAACGACAGCAATACTTCTTTTACAAGAAAAATAAATAAACTATGGGTGCTATGGCATTGGTCTGTATCTACCAGGTTGGTTTTTATATCCTGTAAAAAAGCGTATTCTTCGCGGTGAATGGTAATCAAAAAATTATCGGCAAAAAATATGGCTATTTTATTTGTGAGGTCTTGCACCGTATCGCCTTTGCTGCTTACTTCTTTATCAAAAATCCGGATGATGGCAAATACCGTATCGTCTATTTGTTCGTATTTGGGTAAATGATTGGGTTGCAATGCATCCTGAACCGCCGCCGGATGCAATTGGTATTTACGGGAAATTTCTTCTAAATCGGCCGGGCTGGGATTAATTACATCAATCCAATCCCACTGGCACGTTGTAGCTTTTGTTAGATCGGTAACCATAGGCACTGGTTTGCTTTTGCCCCGTTGTACGCACGTTTACGGCCTAAAGTATATAGGCTTCATTAAATATTTAAACTGCTTACGTAAAACTTAAATGGTTGGCGCAACTAGCTAGGTAGCAAAATTTAATTTAACCGGGTTAAAGGTAGCAATATTCATGCTTTGCCTTAACCTTAACGCGGGTGTAAGTTATGGCCAGTAAGCAAACGTTTGTTAATGTATGATAATCGGCCTAATTTGGCACTTTTAAACTGTAAGAAAATGTCAAAACCCCTAATATTAGTTTCGAACGACGACGGCATTACAGCGCCGGGTATCCGGGCGCTCGTAAACGTAATGAAAAAAATTGGCGAAGTGGTAGTAGTTGCTCCCGATAGCCCGCAATCTGGCATGGGACACGCCATAACCGTAGGTAACACTTTGCGTTTAGATAAATCTTTGGCTTTTGATGATGTAGAGGCCTGGGAATGCTCGGGTACACCCGCCGATTGCGTAAAGCTGGCCAAACATTATGTACTTAAAGACCGGCAACCGGCCCTGGTAGTTAGCGGCATTAACCATGGTTCTAACTCCAGTGTAAGTGTGCTGTACTCCGGTACCATGTCGGCGGCGATGGAAGCGGCCATTGAAGGTTTGCCGGCCATTGGCTTTTCTTTGTGTGAGTTTGGCCACGATGCCGATTTTTCGCACACCGAAGAATATGTAGAATTGATAGCCCGGCAGGCACTGGCCCACGGCATACCCGAAGGAACTGCTCTGAATGTGAATTTCCCCAAAAAATCAGGTAAAAAAATAGCGGGTATTAAAGTTTGCCGCCAGGCACAAGCCCGCTGGGAAGAAGAATTTGATGAGCGCCTGGACCCCAATGGGCGTCGTTATTTCTGGCTGACCGGCAATTTTATAAACCCCGATAAAGGCGAAGATACCGACGAGTTTGCTCTGGCGAATAATTATGTTTCGGTGGTGCCTTGCCAGTACGATATGACCGCCTATTTTGCCATGTCGCGCTTAAATAACGAATGGGAATTAGGTAAGTAGTTTTATTGTGGTAAAATAGCAGGAGAATAATTACCGCTAAGAACCAAACTAAAAAACCGCCTTTAAGGGCGGTTTTTTAGCTTTTATACATATTTAATTAAAACGTTAATGGGGCTGGTTCGGCCGTATCGATGTTTTCTTTAAAATATTCTAAGGTTCTTCTTAAGCCTTCGGCACGCGATACTTGCGGCTCCCAGCCCAACAAGGCTTTGGCTTTGGAAATATCGGGCCGGCGTTTCTGCGGATCGTTTTCCGGTAATGGCTGGTAACCTAAGTTTAACGGCGAGCCGGTAAGCTTACAAATTTCTTCGGCAAACTCTTTAATGGTAATCTCGGCGGGGTTACCAATATTTACCGGCATGGCGTAATCGCTAAACAGTAAACGGTAAATGCCTTCAATTAAATCATCTACGTAGCAGAAAGAGCGGGTTTGCGAACCATCGCCAAAAATGCTCAGTTCTTCGCCCCGTAAAGCCTGGCTCAGGAAAGCCGGCAGTACCCGGCCGTCGTTCAGGCGCATGCGCGGGCCGTAGGTATTAAATATCCGGACAATGCGGGTTTCTACGCCGTGGTGCATGTGGTAAGCCATGGTAATCGCTTCCTGGAAACGCTTGGCTTCGTCGTAGCAGCCGCGCGGGCCTACCGGATTTACGTTACCCCAGTACTCTTCTACCTGCGGGTGAATTTCGGGGTCGCCGTACACTTCGGAGGTAGAGGCAATCAGCATGCGGGCACCTTTGGCTTTAGCTAAACCTAACAGGTTATGCGTACCCAACGACCCTACTTTTAAAGTCTGGATCGGAATCTTTAAATAATCGATGGGGCTGGCCGGCGAAGCAAAGTGTAAGATATAATCCAGTTCTCCCGGCACGTGCACATATTTAGATACATCGTGGTGGTAAAACTCAAAATTAGGTAACTTAAATAAATGCTCGATATTATTCAGGTTACCGGTAATCAGGTTATCCATCGCAATAACGTAGTAACCTTCTTTAATAAAACGGTCGCAAAGATGGGACCCTAAAAAGCCGGCACCGCCGGTAATTAATACACGTTTCTGAGTCATTTTATTTAAGCTAAATCTATCGCGGAGTGATAATGAGGTTTAACGCCAATGCCATAATATGTAAAGCCGCTTTCTTCCATTTCTTTAATATCGTAAATATTACGGCCATCAAAAATTACATTGTCTTTCATGAGGCGGGCTACTACTTTAAAGTTGGGCGACCGGAACTCGGGCCACTCAGTAATTACCAGTAAAGCATCTACGTCAATCAGGGCATCGTACTGGTCTTTGGCGTATTCAATTTTATCGCCTAACATGTGCTGGGCTTCTTTTATAGCTACCGGATCGTAGGCTTTAACCTTACAGCCTGCTGCCAATAATTTCTCTATAATTACCAAAGAAGGGGCCTCGCGCATATCATCGGTTTTGGGTTTAAAAGAAAGCCCCCAGATACCAAAGGTTTTGCCGGCTAAGTCGCCCTCAAAATGAGTGTTTATTTTATTAAATAAAACCGATTTCTGATTTTCGTTTACATCTTCTACCGATTTCAGAATCTTCATTTCGTAACCGTTTTCGGCAGCGGTTTTAATTAAGGCTTTTACGTCTTTCGGGAAGCAGGAACCGCCGTAACCAATACCAGGGTAAATAAATTTATTGCCAATCCGGGCATCAGAGCCAATGCCTTTGCGCACCATGTTTACATCGGCACCCATTATTTCGCACAGGTTAGCAATATCGTTCATGAAACTGATTTTAGTAGCCAGCATAGAGTTAGCGGCATACTTGGTCATTTCGGCCGAAGGGATATCCATGAAAATAATGGGGTGGCCGTTGAGCAGGAAAGGCTTGTAAACCTTTTGCATAATATCTTCGGCCCGCTCAGATTCTACCCCAATTACAATCCGGTCGGGTTTCAGGAAGTCTTCAATGGCGGCCCCTTCTTTCAGGAATTCCGGGTTAGAAGCTACGTCAAATTCCAGCGGCTCTTCGCGTAAAATAATTTCTTCTTCAATGGCAGCTTTTACCTTACGGGCGGTGCCCACCGGCACGGTGCTTTTGGTAACTACTACCATGTATTTATTCATGTGCTTGCCAATGCTCCGAGCTACGGCCAATACGTACTTCAGGTCGGCGCTGCCATCTTCGCCGGGCGGGGTACCCACAGCTATAAAAGCTACGTCGGCATCTTGTATACTGGTGGCTATATCGTCTGAGAAATGGAGGCGCTCTTTTTGGGTATTGCGCAGTACCATTTCTTCTAATCCAGGCTCATAAATTGGCAGGATGCCCTGCTTTAGATTTTGTATTTTTTTGGTATCGATGTCAATACAAGTTACATCCATACCTACTTCCGCCAGGCAGGTACCGGTAACCAGTCCTACATATCCTGTTCCAACAATTGCAATCTTCATAGGTAAATTTTAAAAACCAACTAATAATTTAGGCAATTTATTTAATTTAACTCCCAAATTTAACTAAGTTTATTATATATACAAATTAAAATATTTATAAAATATTAAGAACCAACTTATTGTAATTTATACAATATATTTTTTATACCAGTGCTGGAAAACAATAAGCCCCCAAATGCGGGCATGAATATCTTCGGGATTATTGGAAAATATCTTATTTTTAAGTTGCCGGATTTCGTTTACATCAAAAATCCCCTGCTCCTGAATAAAATCATCGGCAAGTAAATCGTCGTTTATTAAAGACCGGAGCTCGTTCTGAAACCATTTTAACAAGGGCACTTCAAAGCCATGTTTGGGGCGGTTGTACAACTCTTCGGGCAGCAACGGCCGGAAAGCATCCTGCACCAGTTTCTTCTTCATTTTACTATCTATTTTAGAAGACTCTGGCAATGAAAAAGCAAAATTAACCACTTTATAATCTAAAAACGGGGTACGTACTTCCAGGCTGTTTGCCATCGACATTAAATCTACTTTGGTAAGCATGTCGTTGGGCAATACCAATTGCATATCGGTGTAAAGCACTTCGTTTATGTCGCCATCCTGGTGTATGTGCTCCAATATCCGTTTTTTGCGTTTCCGGTAAATACCTTTGTTAAAAAACTGGCAGCTTTTTTTGCTCAACAATCTATTCACTTCCGATTGGTCGGCAAAGGTGGCCCAGTGGTAATACCGGTTTTTAGCCGAAGAAGTCATGCCTTCGGCAAATCTTTGAAACTGCCGGATTTTATTCCCAAAGGCCGAGTTACGCGACTTGGGCAATAAATCCCAAAGCGGACCTAAACCGGTAATTACTTCGGCGGCTACCCCACCTTGCCTTACCCGGAATTCGCCCATGTGCTTATTATACCCGGCAAACATTTCGTCGGCACCATCGCCGGAAAGCGCTACGGTTACCTGTTGGCGGGTATATTTGCTTAAAATATAAACGGCCAGTGCCGAAGAATCGGCAAATGGCTCATCGATGTAGTCGAGCACCTGGAATAAATGGTCATATAGGTCCTGGTTGGTAAGCGAAAAAACCGTGTGATTGGTTTTATATTTATCGGCTACCAGTTGCGCGTAACGAGTTTCATCGAAAAAAGGTTCGTCTTTATAGCCAATCGAAAAGGTATTCAGGTGCTCGGTGTGGCGCGAAGCTAAAGCTACAATTACCGAAGAATCGATACCGCCGCTTAAAAATGCACCAAGGGGCACATCCGAAATTAACCGGCGTTTTACGGCACCATCGAGTAATTTAACCAGCTTTTCTTGCTGCTGTTCGTAGGTTAAAACATTTTGCTTTACCTTCTTTTTACTATAAGGTATCCGGTACCAGGCTTTTTTAAGTACTTTGTCTTTTTGAATAAATAAATAATGGCCGGGCTCCAGTTTTTTTACGCCTTTAATAATAGAGGCCGGGCCCGGTATATAATTAAACTGCAGGTACTGAAACAGCGATACATAATCGATTTTACGGGCAATACCAAACGCCAGCATGGCTTTCATTTCCGACGCAAACAAAAATTTATCTTCGTCTTTATATACCAGCAAAGGCTTTACGCCCATGCGGTCGCGGGCTACAAACAGCGTATTTTCTTCTTTATCGAAAATAGCAAAAGCAAAAAAACCATTTAATTTTTTAAGGCATTTTTTGCCGTCTTTTATATACAGTTTTAACAGCACTTCGGTATCGGTGCCCGAAAAAAAGGTATACCCGTTTTGCAGCAATTCTTTTTTAAGCTGCGGAAAATTAAATATTTCGCCGTTAAAAATAATGGTATACCGCCCCGACTCATCGGTCATGGGTTGGGCCCCATCGGCCGAAAGGTCCAGAATAGACAAGCGCCGGTGGCCTAAACCGCAGGTATCAAAAAAGAAATGGCCCTGGGAGTCGGGTCCCCGTTGCTGAATGGCATCGGTAGATGCCTTAAGTTTATCAAGATAATCGCGACCAATGTCGCTGAAAGCATAAACACCAGATATTCCACACATAATTGCCGTAAAAATACATTATCCTTAATACTGCACAATTTAAACTAGGTTATTATTATAAATTAATATTTACTTACCGGTTATATAATCAGGCAAGTATCAGGTATTAACTATTATTTATTTGGGTTACCACCATACGCAGGTACAACATTTTCTTTCTAAAATTTATGTTGTGCCTTGCCTGCCGGGCAAGCATACAGTAGCAGAAATATTTTATACCCTTTGCCTTGTTTCCAGCAAAGCTTAAACCCATTTTGTATTAACTGCTTCTTGCTTATTTTTAACACTTTTAATAAACTTTAGGATATTTAACAGAGAAAAGCTACCTCTAAAACACTTTATGCAATAATTGAGGCATTAAAATTTATTTAATTGTCAATCAGTGAGTTAATACTTTTTTATTCTAATTAAGACACGATAACTTTTTTGGATACTTTCTTTAGATTAACTTTATGCCTGTTACCAATCACCATCAGTTCTTATGGCCTGGCATACGTTAGCTCTCCGATTTAAATTAGCGTTAATTTGCCTTACCCTCTGCCTGACCATTTCGTGTAAGCGAAACATTTCAGTTTTTAGCTCTAATGGCATTTCGGATAGTAAATACGCCGACACCGACCAGCGCAAACTGGAGTGGGAATTTAAGAAAAAAGAAAAACAAGTATTACGTAACCAGGAGCGGTCCGAACGCCGCAACAGCCGCCTCTCCCGTAACCGGGTAAACAAAGATATTCAGAAAGTAATCCGGACGGCTCGTTCTTACCGCGGTACACCTTACCGTTGGGGGGGCACTACCCGCATTGGCATGGATTGTTCGGGTTTGCTGTGTACTTCTTTTAAAGCCATAAACGTAGATCTGCCCCGTACTTCTAACGAGCAAAGCCAGTTTGGCCGCAATGTGCGTCCGCGCGAACTGCGCCCCGGCGATTTGGTATTTTTTGGTACTTCTGCGGGTTTTAGCCGCCAGATTTCGCACGTGGGCATGGTTACCGATGTAAAAGGGAAAGACGAGGTTTATTTTATTCATGCCTCAACCAGCCTGGGTGTAAAAGAAGACAATTTATATTCTAATTATTATCAGAAAATTTTCATTAAAGCCGTTCGCCCCCGCATCTGATTTTTTATTAGCTTTGCATCTAAAATCCTTATTTATACATATATTTGCAAAAAATAAAAGAAAACGTTAACAATTTTTTAACATTCATTTATTAAAGCCGGGTTACCTTTGTACCCGTTTTTATGCTTACATACAGCCTGTTTTACAATACCACTTCATACACCATCACTGGCCCAACCTATCTATTAATAGCTAAGCATCTTAAACTTAGTTACTTAAAAACCGTTTTTATAATTAGCATTACCCTTTTATTTTATATTATTTATACAAACAAACAAAACAAACTTAAATCTTTTTATGAAGAAGTACTTACTTACTACACTCATCTTGTTATGTTGTGCAGCGGGTTTGCGGGCACAGGTAACAACCAGTAGTATTACCGGTTCGGTTAGAGATGCCGGCGGGGAAGCCTTAATTGGTGCTACCGTAAAAGCCACGCATCAACCATCCGGTACTGTTTACGGTGCCTCTACCAATGTTGAAGGCCGTTTTAACATTCCAAACGTTAGAGTTGGCGGTCCTTACACAATTGAAGTTAGCTATATTGGTTATCAGAACCAAAACGTTAATAATGTACAACTCCAATTAGGGCAGCCCTTTTTATTAAATGCTGTTCTAAGCCAGTCGGGTACCCAGTTGCAAGAAGTGGCGATTAATGCCGAACGCTCTGATGCTTTTAATACAACCAGAACCGGTGCAGCCACAAACATTAATAACCGGCAACTGACTACTTTACCTACTATCTCCAGAAGTATAACAGATTTTACTAGGCTTACCCCACAGGCGAGCGGCAACAGCTTTGCCGGCCGCGATGCCCGTTATAACAACATTCAGGTAGATGGTGCTAACTTAAACAACAACTTTGGTTTAAGTAATGATCCGCTGCCCGGTGGTGGTGCCCAGCCTATTTCCCTGGATGCTTACGACCAGATCTCCGTTAATATTGCTCCTTTTGATGTACGGCAATCTGGTTTTACCGGGGCCGGTATTAATGCCGTAACCAAAAGCGGTACAAATACTTTCCATGGCTCGGCTTACGGATTTTACCGCGACCAAAGCTTTAATGGCACTAAGGTTGGCAGTACCGATATCAGCAATCAGATAATTGATTCCAAAAACCAGATAATTGGCGGTACCTTAGGTGGCCCAATTATTAAAAACAAATTATTCTTTTTTGTGAATGCCGAATTTGAAAAAGGCTCACGGCCGGGAATAACTTTTTATCCAACCGGTGGTACTGGTTCCGGCAACGTTTCTGCTACCCCTATCGACTCCCTGCGTAGACTTTCTAACTTTTTGCGGGAAAGATATAGCTACGAAACCGGCTCTTTTGATAACTTCCCCAATTTTGAGAATCAGAACCGTAAATTATTAGGTAAACTAGACTGGAATATTGTGGAAGGCCATCGCTTAACCTTAAAGTATAGCGATTTTGAGAGCACCAACGACCAGCAATTAAATAATACCAGTGTGCCAAACGGCGGTGGTTTTACCGTTGATGGTCGCTCTGGTTCTCAAACCCGGTTACCATTTAACCGGTTTAGTAACACTTCGCTGGGTTTTGCCAATTCTAATTACATGTTCAAGGATATCACCAGAACGGGTACTTTTGAACTGAACAGTACTTTTGGCAGCAAAATGTCGAACCAGTTACTCGGCACCATTACAAGAATTAAAACTACCCGCGATTTTCCTGGTCAACTTTTCCCGTCTATTGATATTTTCGATGGCCAGGGCAATAACTACATGAGTGCTGGTATGGACCCCTATACCAATAATAATGATGTAATTAATAATATTTACAGCATTACAAATAACTTTACTTACTACGCCGGAAAACATACTTTAACCGCCGGTGCATCTTATGAGTATCAGCGCGTTGGTAACATGTTTATGGCTGGCTCCAACGGATACTATGTATATAACTCCTTAAATGATTTTATAAAGGAAAGAAACCCGGTATACTATGCCTATACCTATTCTTTGGTTCCGGGCAAGGATGCCGTATATTCTGCGGAGTTAAAAGTAGGTCAGTTGGGTATTTATGCCCAGGATGAAATTAACTTTACCCCTAATTTCAGGCTTACTGTTGGTATTCGTGGTGACCAACCCATTTATCACGAACAACCCATTGAAAACCCAGCAGCATCGGCTCTAAACCTCTATAACGCCAATGGCGAGTTAACCCGCTACACCACTGGTTCCTGGCCAAAGAGCCCAATGCTTTTTTCACCCAGAGTAGGTTTCAGATGGGATGTATCTAACAACAATAACTTAGTTTTCCGGGGCGGTACTGGTATATTTACCGGGAGAATTCCATTTGTATACTTAACCAACATGCCTACTAACTCTGGTATGTACCAGTTTGGTGGTGCTATCAGCAATGGTAGCGCGGCGGGTAGAACCCAATTGGCTGGTATTACTTTTAACCCCAATCCGGCAGCTTACGCTAATCTATTCCCTACTACCGCCGGCACAACAGTTCCGGGTAATGTTGTATTTATTGACCCTGACTTTAAATTCCCACAGGTATTCCGGACTAACCTGGCCGCCGAAAAAGATTTAGGCCACGGTTTAATCCTGACTTTAGAAGGTTTATTTACTAAAGATATCAATGCTGTAAGGATGCGTAACGCCAACCAGCGAACTCCTACCGGCATTATTGTAGAAGGAGATAATATCCGGAGCCGCTTTATTGGCACTGGCACCAATGGCGCTGTACAAAACGTTGATCGCCGGTTAAATTCTGGCATTACCTCAGCCGTTGTTCTGGAAAATACAAATGAAGGACACGCCACCTCTTTAACGGCCCAGTTAAGTAAATCTTTTGCGGGTGGTTTCTATGGCTCTGCCGCTTATACTTATACATCTTCTAAAGAAGTTACTGCTAATCCAGGTTCACAAGCTTCTTCAGTTTGGAATACAAACCCTAACGTAGGTACTTCAAACAGCTTCGAATTAGCCAATTCGCAATATGCAATTCCTCACCGGGTAGTAGCCAACCTTTCTTACCGGAAAGAATACGCCAAGCATTTTGCCTCAACCGTTTCCCTTTTTTACGAAGGATCTAACCAGGCTACTTACAGCTTCCTGGTAAACGGCGACTTAAACGGAGATGGTAATAGTGCAGATTTAATGTATATCCCGAACGATGCTTCCGAAGTAATCTTTGAGCCATATACGGCAACAGTAGGTTCTCAAACTTTTACCTATACGGTACAACAACAGGTAGATGCATTCAATACTTTCCTGAATAATACGCCTTATCTGGATAAAAACCGGGGACAGTATGCTGGTAGAAACTCGGCCCTTACGCCTTGGCTAAATCGGTTAGATTTCCGCTTCTTACAAGACTTCTTTGTAGAAACCGGTGCTAATAAAACCCGTCATAATTTACAGTTTACTGCTGATGTGTTAAATTTCTCTAACTTGTTAAACAAAAATTGGGGTATCCGCGACAGATTTATAACGAACCAACCACTGGTTTTCAGAAGTATTAACGGCGAAAACAAACCTGTATATCGTTTACAAAATATAAATGGCAACTTAGTAAGCGATCCATTTGAAGATAATGTGAGTACTACCAGTACCTGGAGCTTACAGTTAGGTTTACGCTATTCTTTCTAATACTTTACCTGAAACCTAACTTTAGATTAAAAAGCCCTGGCGTTTCCAGGGCTTTTTTTTTAATATTTTTTTACCCAAATGCTGGTACTTTCCAAAATTTATTTTACTTTTGCATCACTTTAGCAAACGGGGGATTAGCTCAGCTGGCTAGAGCGCTTGCATGGCATGCAAGAGGTCATCGGTTCGACTCCGATATTCTCCACTAAATAATGAAGCACTTACGGTATAAAAACTGTAAGTGCTTTTTTTATGTACTTCTGCTTTGTTCTAAGCAAGGCTTTTGCTACTTCATGTGAAATATTGCTTTGGCTAGATGCCTAAAGACTTTGTTTATAAAAGCTCGCTTTTAAGAAAAAGCTTTTAATATCAGGACACAACTATCCTGTTTCGCAATTTTTAATTTAATCAAATTCCTTTTCATGGATACTTCAGAGAATACTTTATTTATACCCGTTACATACAGAGGTCAAGAATATACTTTTCCGGCGCAGTTACTTTTCTCGGGCTTTACCCACAAAATATTGGTTGATGTAGATGGTCAGCAAATCATGTATGAGCCAGACGAAGAAAGAAATTACCGGGCTGTGCTGGATAATACCCAGTTAGAAAAAGGGATTAAGGTAGATATTATGCTGCTGCAAGCCATCGCCGCTGTTATTGAGTCGGTGGTAAAGAACTAAGGGTATAGTGCAGCAACAAGCTTTTATTCCATATTTTTTTTGCCGGTACATACTTTACCTGCAAACATTATTGGCCCAATTTTCTTTAACTTAAAATTTTATTACATAAAAAATTGCCCGGCTTGTTTTTTGTGCCGTTCTAAACTAAACTGTACAATACGGTCAAGTACATCGTAAGGCTTATAACCGAATGCCAGGGCTTGTTTAAACAGCGTGGCGCCAGGATTTAAAGCTGGGTATACATTTACTCTTCGGATAATAATTGCTGCTTCTTGGCTAACCGAAAAGTCAAGCACAGCATAACCTTCCAAATTTAATATCTGCGCCGCTTTTATCAAATCTGCTTTTATGTTTTCCGGAAGAAGCAAGGCCGTTTCTGAGTTATCCGCGTCGGCGGTAAACAACCTTGAGCCGCTACCCAAATTTTCTGGTTGTTGTTCGTTGGCCTTGGTTAATTGATCCAGATTAATGAAAACCTCATAACCCAAGCGCCCATCTGGTAAATATCGCGTGAGCAAACCCGCCGAAAAAATATTCGCAGTTGCCGGTTCAAAATGAATATTGTGCGTCCGTAAGCTTTGGGCAATATTATTCGTATCGGTCATGGTTTGCCAGGCAGCATGCCCCAAACCAGTATACGGCAAATGCACTTTTTCCAGTTCGGTGTGCAAAGTACCAGTAGTAAACCAACTAGCCGGCACAACAGTAAATATTCCATCTACCAGATTAGAGAGTTGCTCAAAATTAACGGCTTGCGGTTGGCGCAGTACAGGCCCGGCGTAGGTAGCAGTAATATATTCGGCAGCATCCAATGTTTCCGCTAAACCAGACCGCCACTCTTGCCCGTTTTTTTGAGAAACTATGGCACTCTGTAAAGCACTTTGGCCGGTAGTGGCTAAAAAATAGGGCGGCAAAATAAATAATTTAATTTGCGTTTCTGAGTTGGTGGCCAAAACGAATAAGGGCTGGTATTTGCCCGAAGCAGCCAACTGATTAAAAATATACTGACCACTGGTTATAAGTGCCTCTTCAGCCTCCCCGCCCTCGCCTATTAACATTGCAATTTTAATTTTTTGCTGGCGGGTGGCTAAACGGGTTTTATTTGCTTGCGTCAATGCTGTTGCCTTTTCAGCCAGGTTAATTTTAAAAGCCCTGGTTTGCTGGCGCTCAGTTAAGGAAGTTGCCAAATAATACGTAAGAAACTGTGTCGGATTCAGACCTATCTGCGCCACTTGGGCAAATAACTCCTCAATAGGTAAATGCGCTAAACTGGTGCTACAATCCGTTAAAGATAATTGCCCTCCGGCGGTAACAACACCAGTAAGCTGCACCAAAACTTTAAAATTTAAAGCGTTAGCTACTTCCAGGCAATGCTCCCGGATTTGCTTTATTTGGCCGGCAGTTAGCTCTGGCTTGGTTAAACTATCCGGCGATACGGGTAAATAATGATGCGTTTCTTTAGAGTTAGTTAGCACCGGATTCAAAGCTACCGGCTGCCCATCCGGATTTTGCAGCACCAAACAGGTAAATGGTGTACCGGGCACCAGGCCTTCGGCCAATATTGCCGGCTGACTGGTTAAAGCATGTAGTAAAAGTTCTTCGCGGGTGGTTTGGGTAAATAAACCTTGCACCACCGCCAATAGTTGCTCCGGATGATGAATTAGGGTATTATTATCGGCGCGCAGGGGCATGCCTAAACCGGTTTTGGAGTCGCTCAATTGATCTATCAGGCTAAGTTGTTCCGGTTCGGTCAGGCGTTGCCATTCTGTTTTAAGCAGGCGGTACCGGCCAAAGCTTTTTTCTACGGCCTTCTCAAAAATGGTAAAATCATCTTCTGGTTTTATTACGCTTTCGCCGGCAACCGCACCTGACAATGACTTTAAGCTTACCGCCCCTCCCAGTTCCTGCTGCACTTCGGCGTAAATGCTACGCCGCTGGTTCTCGGTAGCCCATCTGTCCGCCGAGATAATTTTGCCCGGAATTACCGGCCAACCAAAGCGGGTAAATATTTGCCTTTGCAAGAATAAATCGGTGCTTAAGGCGGTTCCTACGTTATCTGGCCCGGCAAACGGTATCTGGTACCAGGCAAGTAAGCCCCGCAGGTTAAGTTCCTCAGCACTACCCTCAGGTAAAACCAGCAGCGCCATAGCAAAATATTTTTTAAAATCGATTGGGGTTATGGGCTGGCCAACCTGGTTTATTATTTCGGTTTGCTGTTCCAAAGATAAATTGCCCAACGATTCTATATATACCCGGAAATTATTTTTAGATTCCGGAATTGCAACGGTCGGCGGGTAAAAACTACGAATATCGGTTTGGTAAATATTGGCCCAGTTGAGCAACACAAAATTACCGAGACTGTCGATAAATACAGGAACGGGGGTAAACAGGGCTTTATCTAAACTATCATAAACAATGCGGCCAGCGGCATAAGATAATTCGCGGTTCGGGGAAGTTCCGCCAAAAAAAACACCTATTTTCATTGGAGTAAAGTTCCTGTTTTCGGGTTGCATATTCTGGGACATATAGCTTAGCTAATTCTGGGTTGCTTGTTCTATCTTAATATTTTATTCGGGCCAGCAAGGCTGTTTTGCTGGTAAATCTTTTTTATACGAAACATTCAAGCCTAACGCTACCTGGCTATTATTCTGTTGAATGTTTTTATGGCCGGCCAAACCGGGTTTCTAAATAAAATATTCACTTTTAATTTTATACCGGTATTTTTGAAAATATAATTTGCTCCCGCAACAGGTGCCAATAATATTCTATGGATTTATCTATTGTTATTCCTATTTACAACGAAGCCCAGAATATTCCGGTTTTATATAACCGGCTGCAAACTGTTTTGGCCAAGCTGCCCATAACAGCTGAAATTATATTTGTAAATGACGGCAGCCAGGATAACTCCATGCCACTGATAAAAAACCTTAGCAGCACCAACAGACAAGTTAAATACCTTGATTTTAGCCGCAATTTCGGGCACCAGGTAGCTGTAACCGCTGGCCTGGAATACGCCACCGGCCAGGCTGTGGTAATTATGGATGCCGATTTGCAAGACCCGCCCGAGTTAATTCTGGATTTGTATGCCCAGCTGAAAAACGGTTACCAGGTAGTGTACGCCAAAAGAAGATCCCGCAAAGGCGAAAGTTTCTTTAAAAAAGCTACTGCTCGTTTTTTTTACCGCTTGCTCCGTCGAATTACGGCCGTAAATATTCCGGTTGATACCGGTGATTTCCGGATTATTGACCGGAAAGTAGTAGAAGTATTGAAAAAAATGCCCGAACAGCATAAATTTATTCGGGGGCAGATTGCCTGGGCCGGTTTTAAACAAACCTGCGTAGAATACGACCGCGACGAAAGATTTGCCGGTGCTACCAGTTACCCTTACCGCAAAATGCTACGTCTGGCGCTGGATGGCATTACTTCTTTTTCTAACCTGCCGCTTAAATTTGCCACAATTACCGGCTTTTTGGTATCGGGCGTAGCTTTCCTGATTATGCTGTACGCGCTGTATTCGCGGTTTATTTTAAAAGATTATATCCAGGGCTGGACCTCGCTTATCTTAAGTGTCATGTTTATTGGCGGTATTCAGTTAATCTGTATTGGCATTATTGGCGAATATATCAGCCGTATTAGTTCTAATATCCGCAACCGGCCTTTGTACGTGATCAACGAATCGAACATTCCGGATATCAAGCCCTAGCAACTGCCCCGGCAAAAGCAGAAATACCGCTTCTTTGCCTAAAATATTATACATTTGCCCAGCTTCTCGTAAAAGCTAATTCCACCTGTTTTAATACAAAATAAAACCACACTATGAAAACAGTAGATCATTATAATTTTGCCGGTAAACGGGCCCTCATCCGGGTAGATTTTAACGTACCTTTAAACGAGCAATTCGAAATTACCGATGATACCCGCATCCGGGCCGCTGTGCCTACCATTCAGAAAATATTAAACGATGGCGGCGCCGTTATTCTGATGTCGCATTTGGGCCGGCCTAAAAATGGTCCTACCGATAAATATTCGCTACGGCACCTGGTACCGCACCTGTCGCGCACGTTTAATACCGAAGTAAAATTTGCCCCGGATTGCATTGGTACCGAAGCTACTGAACTGGCGCAAACCCTGCAGCCCGGCCAAATATTATTACTCGAGAACCTGCGTTTTTACCCCGAAGAAGAAAAAGGAGACGTGGCCTTTGCCGAGAAATTAAGCCATTTAGGCGACGTTTATGTAAATGATGCTTTTGGTACAGCCCACCGGGCCCATGCCTCTACCGCCGTAATTGCGCAGTTTTTCCCGGAAGCTAAAATGACCGGCTACGTGATGCAGGCCGAGTTGGAAAATGCCCGTCGCGTGTTAGACAATGTAGAACGGCCTTATACCGCTATTATGGGCGGGGCTAAAATATCAGATAAAATATTAATTATTGAGCGCCTGTTAGATAAGGTAGATAACCTGATTATTGGTGGCGGTATGTCGTATACTTTTTCCAAAGCCGAAGGCGGTGAAATTGGTAACTCTTTACTGGAAGCTGACCGGCAACAACTGGCTTTGGAATTAATCGCCAAAGCCAAAGAAAAAGGCGTAAACCTGTATTTACCTACCGATTCGGTAATTGCCAACGATTTTAAAAATGATGCCGATGTAGATATTGCCTCTAACCACCATATACCGGCCAACTGGATGGGCTTAGATATTGGTCCGGAAGCCCGCGAACAATTTGCCGATGTGATTCGCAATTCCCGCACCATCCTTTGGAATGGTCCCATGGGCGTATTTGAAATGTCGAACTTTGCACTGGGTACCCAAACCGTAGCTGAAGCAGTAGTAGAAGCTACCCGCAACGGTGCGTTCTCTTTAATTGGCGGCGGCGATTCGGCAGCGGCGGTAAACCAGTTTGGCTACGGTAACGATGTATCGTACGTTTCTACGGGCGGTGGCGCTTTACTAGAATACATGGAAGGCAAAACCTTACCCGGCGTTGCCGCGCTGGAAAATGACTAAGCTAAAGCGCTAATAAATAAAAATCCCCGGCCTTACTTCCGGGGATTTTTTGTTTCTGCGCCAGAATAACTGTTTAGCCTCTGTCTAACACCAAACAGCTTTTTAGTATATGATTTGCTTTAGAGGCCTCTACTTAAATCAACCTAAATATTATTTTACCCATTTCAGGCGGCCATCTGCCTCATATTGCAGTTGCCCCACATCTAGTAACTGGCTGATAACTGTAGAAATGATTTCCTTATCTTGGGTAACTAGTTGCTGGGCCAGTTCCTGCGGGTGTAAAGTAGCATGGTTTAAATATTCCTGAATTTGTTTTCGTAAAGTTTCCTGTATTTCGTGAGCCCGGGCGGCTTTTTTGCGTTGCAGGCAATAATCGCAAATACGGCAATACGCGTCGTTTATTTCTCCAAAATATTCCAGCAAGAGCTGGGTGCGGCAACGGTTGGTAGTGGTTACGTACCGGATTACCGCCTGGGCTTTTTGTTGGGCACTCTGCCGCAAAGCATTGTAACGTTTAATATTGATGGGTAAATTGGCCGCATCGTAACGTTGGGTGGTAAATACTACCTGGGGAGCATCGTGCTGAGGTTCGTACAGCAAAACACCGCATTGGTGCAAATAAGATAAACTTTTTTTAACGGCAACCGCCGTAACTTTCAGCTTATCCGCCAGGCTTTTTTCCGATATTTTTACAAAATTAGTGTACACATTGCCGCCATAAATCCGCAGAATCATTTTTAATAAGGGGTCCTGCTCCGGATTGGCCACCTGAAATTTGTATAACTCTTCGTGTTGGGTAGTTAATAATATTTTGGACGGCGAAAAATAAGCTTCGTTTAGTTGCAGCAATCCTTCGGACTGGAGTTTCTGGAGGGCATAATGGGTTTCCAGCGCTTTTAAACGGTAGGTGCGGGTAAAATCATCGAGGTTAAAATCAAACGTCTGAAAAGCCCCGCTGCCTACGGCCATCTGGTAATAATTGGCCAGACATTGGTAAACCTTGCGCAATACCTCTACCGGCGGATGGGCTTCGGCTACTTTGTTTTCTAATATTTCGGTATCGTTGGGCCCTACCAGTAAAGTGGCAAAGGCATATTTTTCGTCGCGGCCCGCCCGGCCCGCTTCCTGGTAATAAGCTTCCAGGGTTTCGGGCATATCCAGGTGTACCACCAACCGTACATCAGGCTTATCTATGCCCATGCCAAAGGCGTTGGTAGCTACTATTACCCGGGTTCTATCTTCAATCCAATCGAGTTGTACCTGGTTTCGTTGGGCGTGCGATAAACCGGCATGATAAGCCGCCGCCATTATTTTGTGCTGGCGCAGGTATTTGGCTATCTCTTCGGTAAGCCGACGACTGGCTACGTACACAATAGCCGTACCCGGTACTCCTTTTAAAATAGACAACAAACGGCCCGGCTTATCTTCGGTATGGAGGCAGGAATAAGATAAATTAGGGCGGGCAAAGCTTTTCTGAAAAACTTCGCCGTTCCGGAATTTTAACTTTTCCTGAATATCGGCTTTTACTTCGGGGGTGGCTGTAGCCGTAAGCGCAATTATTGGTACGTTGGGCAATAATTCGCGGAGTTCGGCTATTTGCAAATAAGGTGGCCTAAATTCGTAACCCCACTGCGAAATACAATGGGCTTCGTCCACGGCAATCAGGTTTATGTTCATACGGGTTACCCGCTCCCGGAACAAGTCGGTTTGGAGGCGCTCCGGCGACAAATACAAAAACTTAAGATTTCCGTAAACGGCATTGTCCAGGGCAATATCTATCTCGCGGGCGTGCAAACCAGCGTGCACGGCTACCGCCGGAATTTGGCGTTGCTGCAGGTTGGCTACCTGGTCTTTCATAAGCGCCACCAACGGCGAAACAACCAAACACAAGCCCGGTTTAGCTAGCGCCGGCACCTGAAAACAAATAGATTTGCCGCCCCCGGTTGGCAGTAAAGCCAAAGTATCCTGGCCCGCCATAACCGATTGTACAATATCTTCTTGTAACGGCCGGAAAGCAGCGTAACCCCAATATTGATTAAGTATCTGGTGAATGTCGTGCAAAATAAGTGTACGCTTAAAAGTGCAAAGATACACGATCAGCGACAAAACTAATGATTAAGATACCTGCTTACTGGTTTATCTTAAGCTTTGTCCTAAATCAGCTTTACGCCATTCTAAAGTATTTGCTTAAGGTAAGTTTTAGCCAGAATAAGCCTTTAAAGAAGTAGCTTTAATTAAGTAGCTGTTTAATATTTTGGAAATGGTATGTATGGTTGCCCTTGCCGCGCGTTTTCACTATAGTTTTCAGGCTAATTTACCCGAGGTGGCGCAAGTTTAGCGAAGTGTAACTTGCGCCTACTAATAATGGCCAGTTTTCAACTTGTCGGAAGTTAGAAACTTTCTTTCATAACAACACACCAGCTAAAAGCTGGCGCAAGCAAACATAAATGATGCTAAATATTCCTTAGCCTGACGGCTAGGGTGTTTTCACCAGTAAGTAGTTGGGCAGAAGCTTTAGAATTGGCGGTGATAACACCACCAATGGCAGCGGTTAGTCTATTTAGAAAACACGAAACAAGTTTTAACTTAGGTAATTAACTAGGACAAAATAATTCTACTCTATTTATGTAAAACCCTAAAAACAAAAATAGAAACACGTAAAACTTGTTACTAACTACTTTTAGAAATAAGATATATTCTTATAGATTTAAGATAATTTATAAAAAGGAAAAAGCCTGTCTCTAAAGAAACAGGCTTGAACGTATAAACAAAATAGTAAATTTAATTAAGCCGCAGCCGATTGGTCTTCACGCTCTTCAATTACTTTTTTAAGCTTAAGAATGGCTTGAGAGGCCCGCTCTTCATCAAGTTTATTAATATTTAGCAGCATTTTGGTTTTCTCCTGCCGGGTTATAACCGGATTATTCAATAACCGGATAATTTCCTCTTTCTGCTTTGCACTGGCGTACTTAACCGCATTGGCTACCGGCGCTTCGGTCGTAACCGGCGCAACTGTTTCTTGCGGCGCCGCCTCTTTTACCGGAGCTGTTGCTGGTTGCTCGGCTTTTACTTCCTGGGCATTGCCCGTATATTCCATTTCCTCGGCCGGAGTAGGCTCGTAACCAGCTGCCCGAATAATCCAGGCTAATATATTGCGGTAAGCTTTACCAATAGCCCGCGTTTGCGCCATAGACGCAATAGCAAACTCCTGGTAAAATTTCTTGCCTTGTTCTTTGTTTGAGCAAATGGCAAATCCAGCGCCAACAACTTGCTCAGTACGCAGGTTCAACAGGTTAACTTTGGCCTGGTACTTAAGCTCGGTATCAGTACTAACATTAATTACGTGCTCTACCACCGGCAAAATACCTAACCGAGAGCCGGCATATTGCCAACCTTCTACGTTTACATACTCTTTGCCCTGGATGTTCTGATACAGTCTGTTCTCTTTTATGAACTTAGCAAGATCTATCGCCAGGTGCATGGTCTCGTCGGACTTAGCAATGTCGTAGCTCTCTATTTTGTTCTTTTTTACCAATTTGTTATCCATATCTACCTGATTCATGTCGTTATTATTTCTTTAAATATGAAACAGTAAGCAATATAAATAAGTGCAAAATAAGAGTATATTTTTGCAAATTAAACATACTGATTATCAATTACTTACAATCAAATTTGAAAATTTTTCTTAATACACCAAATTACTGATTCTCAATATCTTATACTTACATAAGAATCATTTTGTTTTGTAAGAATATGAGCAGATTTTTCTCTAAGCTATGGTTGGTTACTCTCCCAATATTCCCGCGCCCTAAATAGCCACAACGGGCAAATTTATATACCCCAAACGGCTACCAGCACCAGTAATAAATTAGTTTTATTTGCCTTAGGCAGGCAAGTAATTTTTAAGGCGAGAATTGTTATGCGTGGTACTTACGGGTAAGCAAGGCCTTTTAAGAACCGCTAAAAGTAGCCATAGGCAATTACGCTTGTTTTAAAGCTAAATAAATATTAAAGGGTTGCGGCGCCGGCGAATTATTTGAGCAAAATAAAGGCGCTAATCGAGTAAAAAACCGTCTTTCATAACCAGTTTACGGTCGGCCATGTTGGCTAACTGCTCGTTGTGGGTAATAATTACAAACGTTTGGTTTAGGTTTTGGCGGAGGCGGAAAAATATTTCGTGTAGTTCGTGGGCATTGGCCGAATCGAGGTTACCGCTGGGCTCGTCGGCAAAAATTATTTCCGGCGAATTAATTAGGGCGCGGGCTACCGCGGTGCGCTGCTGCTCCCCTCCCGACATTTCGGAAGGTTTGTGGTGCAGCCGATGCCCCAGGTTTAGCATTTGCAGCAAATCTACTGCCCGTTTTTTTACTTCTTCTTCGGGCGCATTGGCAATAAAGCCCGGCAAACATACATTTTCGAGGGCTGTAAACTCGGGCAATAAATTATGAAACTGGAAAATAAAACCAATATGCTGGTTTCGGAACCGGGCCAGGTCGTTGCTTTTAAAATTATTTACCAAATGCCCGTTAAATCTTACTTCTCCTTTGTCGGCATTGTCTAAAGTGCCCAGTATGTGCAGTAAAGTACTTTTACCGGCCCCCGAAGCCCCCACTATCGACACCACTTCCCCCTTATCTATGGTCAGGTCAATTCCTTTTAGCACCTGGAGCGTACCGTAGGTTTTATGAATATTTATCGCTTGCAGCAAAGTTCTTTCCTAGTAAAATAATTATGCTTCAAATCTACGAAGATTGCCGGAATAATGGTAAAAGAGCCAATCATATCGAACCAACACCACCGGGAAGCACTCTTAATACGAAAATCAAAAATATGGTTGGGTTATTATTAAAATTATTGCGCCCCCCAGCACAACTCCTTTCTTATAACATGTATGCTCTTAGGTATTTACATACAAAATAATACCGGACAACGGGCTTTTAATTGCCCCTTCGAAATTTTCCGGAGTTTATTGGCCAAAATTCTTTTGGTTAAAGGTTTAAGATAATCCAGGTATAAAATTCCTTTGATATGGTCATACTCGTGTTGAATCATGCGGGCAGTGGCGCCACTTAAGGTTTCAACTTGTTTTTGGAAACTACTGTTGTAATACGCCACCGTAACAGACCAGGGCCGCGTTACTTTCTGGGTTATGCCCGGAATACTTAATCATCTTCCCACCAAGTTTCTGATTGATTAATTATTTTTGCATTGATAAAAGTTTCAATTATTCCCTCATCGGCAACTGCAAATTAATTCTTACTATCAATTTCGTCTAAGTTATTAAAGGTGGTCTTAGTATCTACTATAAAAAGTTGGCTAGCTTGCTGGTTTTATACTTTGTAAATAATTGATTAAGTAACCGGCCAAAATTGTCTTATACTCTTTAATTAAATAAATTACTAATAAACAAATATTTAATAACTTATCACTTACAACTTAAAACTGATTACTTACTCATAAGTTACAACTTTAGGTTACCATTCTTTAAGAAAAGTAATTAATCCAAAACTTATGGGTAGCACCTAAATGCAAGAAGAGCCGTGGGGGCTCTTCTTTATGTTTTTGGGCATTTATCAGGGGAGTAAAATTGCTATTTTGCTACGGCGCGGGGAGCTTCTAAAAGTTTCTGAAAAATAGTAACAATGTTAGCCGCCGCATCTTCCCAACGAAGTGGTTCGGGCGCACTAGCCGGGGCAATTATATCAGTATTAATGCCGGTAATAGAGCTTGGGGCTTCAGCAGTTGTTGTTTCCGCATCACTTTCTTCAGCTGCTTCCATTATTTCAAAAGGCAAAGGCTCATCCAGGTTGTTTATGCTCCGGATTTTACCTTCTGATATTCCGTACTCCGCCACTACTTGTTCGGCCAGTTTGTCGGTTTGGGCAATAATAAAATCGGCTTTTTCTAAGGCTTGTTTTTCTACTTCATACACCCACCCTTTATGATCTGGGCCGCCACGGCCATCGCTCAACGATTGTACATGCACGACCAGCAGCTTTCCACTTATCAGTTTCAGTTCAATGCCTGCCAGGTAAGTCATCCAGTCGTAGGCATAAATTACATCAAAAGATTTTTGCGAAGCCAACCGGGTTGCATACCGGGCAAACTGAATTACTTGGGTATTATAGTCTACTGCTCTCAGATCGGTTTGGCCAAAAATATTTAACTCTTCTACCAAGCCAACGCTATTGTCACTGGTAGAGGACGCGTTTACATCGCCTAACTCACCCGCCGAAGCAGCCTCGCCGGGTAATTCTACGGCCGGTACAAAAACATTTTCCTGGGTAGTATAAGTGGGTGCTCCGTAAAGTGGAATTTCACTGGGAGCTTCGTTGGTAGGGGCAAAAGTACTAAATGCCGCCGGAGTGGTTACCGGTTTTTGAGTAGCTTGTAAATCAATGTTGTTTAATCCGGTTAAATCTACGTTAGTTAAAACGTAGTCCGGATCAGCTTTAGGTAATATAAGGGATAAATTTACTTGGCTGGCCATTTCTTTAGCCAGTGCATAACAAGCTTCCCCCGAGTCGTCGTCTGATAATGGCGGAAATTCCCAACCCAAAAGCAGTACATCTAAATTTTTCATTTTATTATTTATGGTTAGATTTTTAAACTCGGCGGTAGTTGATACATGTACTTTATAACTATGCATCTAAAATTATTCTTTTTTAAGTTTTTGTTTTTTGGTTTAAAATTAATTTAAAAGCTTATATCGCTACCTTATGTGCTTAAAATTAGGTTATTTACAAAAAAATAAACCAGAATTTTAGCTATTTACCCGTATATTATTTTGATTTTCAAATCTAATTATAATATTGCTAAAAAAATAAAAATTTTTTAAAAAAATATTCATTTAGATAAAATATAATTTACAACATAGCTTGTTTTTAATATTTATTCTAAATTTAACCTGCTTTATTATAAAATTTAATTTTTATTATTTTATCTATGCCCGACCCGAGTCAAGAAGCAAGTTACATGCTAAATAGTCTAACCGGCAGAAGAGACGATCAAGCTCCTGGCACGGTCATTCATTACACACAAGAAGATACTAAATTTTACTTTTATTGCGATAATGCGGTTGTCTTATTTGTACACTGCTTAACGGCGTCTTTAATCCGGTTTCGGTTTTCCTCGGATGGTTATTTTGCACCCGATTTTTCTTATGCTTTATCGCCCGACTTTTCGCCTCCGCCACCTACGTTAGAATTAATAGAGTTTACCGATCACTACCTTATTTCTACGGCCCAGGTTGCCCTCCAGATAAAGAAAAAGGGGCTTTTGGTAAATATTTACGATAAAACAGGCACCCTTATTCTGGAAGACGAAAAAGGCTACAGTTGGGAGTATGACCTGCAAACCGGTAACAACATCGAGAAAATGAGTAAGCGGGTACAAAGCGGCGAGCATTACTATGGGCTCGGCGATAAAGCCAGCAACATGAACCTGCGCGGCCGGCTGGTCCAGAACTGGGGCAGCGATACTTACGGCTATAGCCGCAACTCCGACCCTTTGTATAAAAGTGTACCTTTCTATATTGGCCTGCACCAAAAAATGGCTTATGGTATTTTTTTCGATAATTCTTTTCGTACTTTTTTCGACTTTGCCCACGATCGTTCTAACGTTACGAGTTTTTGGGCCCAAGGTGACGAAATGAACTATTATTTTTTTTACGGCCCGGAATTACTAAGTGTAGCTGCGCAATATACCATGCTAACCGGTACCCCCGAACTGCCGCCGCTGTGGGCTTTAGGTTACCAGCAGAGCAAGTGGAGCTATTACCCCGAAAAAGTATTTAAAGATATTGCCCAGGGCTTCCGGGACCGGCAAATACCCTGCGATGCCCTTTACCTGGACATAGACTACATGGATGGTTTCCGTTGCTTTACCTGGAACACAAAACACTTTCCGGACCCGCAACGCATGATTAAAGAACTGAACGAAGCGGGGTTTAAAGTAGTAGTTATTATTGATCCGGGCATTAAAATCGATAAAAATTACCCGGTATACCAGCAAGGTTTTGCGCGCAATTATTTTTGCCGGCGAGCTGATGGGCCGTATATGAAAGGTTCGGTTTGGCCGGGCCTCTGTCATTTTCCGGATTACACCCGCCCCGAGGTACGGGAATGGTGGGCCGATTTATTTAAGGAATTGGTAGTCCAGGAAGGTGTTAGCGGCATTTGGAACGATATGAACGAACCCGCTGTGTTTGAACAAGGCACTTTTCCCGATGATGTCCGGTTTGATTACGACGGCCACCCGTGCAGCCACCGCAAAGCCCATAATATTTATGGTATGCAAATGGCCCGGGCCAGTTATTTAGGTTTGAAAAAATACCTGTATCCCCGCCGCCCGTTGGTTATTACCCGGGCCGGATATGCCGGCACCCAACGGTATTCGGCCACCTGGACCGGCGACAACGTGGCCTCCTGGGATCATTTATGGATGGCCAATATTCAGTGCCAGCGGCTAAGTATTTCGGGTATGTCTTTTGTGGGTTCCGATATTGGCGGGTTTATTGAAACACCTTCCGGCGAATTGTATATCCGGTGGCTGCAACTGGGTATTTTTCATCCTTACTGCCGCACCCATTCTTCTGGCGACCACGGCGACCAGGAACCCTGGTCTTTTGGCGACGAAATTACGGCTCTGGCTAAAAAATTTATTCAACTGCGTTACCAATTATTACCGTACCTCTATACCGCTTTCTGGCAACACGTAACTTACGGCACGCCTATACTGCGGCCGCTACCCTTTTTAGACCAGGACGATACCGAAACTTACCACCGAATGGCTGAGTTTGGCTTAGGCGATAATTTGTTAATTTGCCCGGTTACGCAAGCCGAAGTAGATGGCCGCTGGCTGTACTTACCCAGAGGTACCTGGTATTATTACTGGACCGATGCCGTAGTAACCGGCGGCAAAGAAGTTTGGGCCGATGCCAGCCTGGACCGGATACCTTTGTACGTACGGGCGGGCGCTGTCTTGCCTTTATACCCGGTACAACAATACGTAGGCGAAAAAATTATTACTCAATTAGACCTGCACTTATATTATATAGAAGGCACTTTAGCAAGTTGTTTGTACGAAGACAGCGGCGACAACTACGATTACCAGCAGGGTGTATATTTAAATAAGACTTTCCGGTTAACCGGCACCAGCACGTCGATTTCTATTTCGCAAAAATCCGAAGGTGATTTTGTACCCACTTACGCTACCTATCGGCTATTGCTGCATCATTTACCTTTTACCATTGCTGCCGGCACCGCCGACGGCAACAGTATACCACTGCCGGCACCAGATAATCAAGCCGCCGATACGGTCCAGGAAATAATTATAGACCGGCAGTTTAAATATTTAATCTTACAAGCGGCGCCCAATACCGCCACTTTAACGACTCTACCCGATGAACCCATTGCATAAAAAAACAGGTGGGTTTACCCCACCTGCTCTCCTATTTTAATATTTGCTTAAATGCGCCTGGTTTATACGTTGCGGTTATTGGCATTCAAATCGGTAAAAGCTTCTTTTAACCGGGCAATAAATACTTCTTCGCCTTTGCGTAACCAAACCCGCGGATCGTAATATTTTTTGTTCGGCGAATCTTCGCCGCTGGGGTTACCAATCTGGCCTTGCAGGTAATCTTTTTTGTCTTCGTAGTAATTCTTTACGCCTTCCCAGAAAGCCCACTGCATATCGGTATCGATGTTCATTTTAACCGCACCGTACTCAATGGCTTCTGTTATTTTGTGTTTTTCGGAGCCAGAACCACCGTGGAAAACAAAGTTTACCGCATTAGCGCTGGTGCCAAATTTCTGCTGAATATATTCCTGCGAATTTTTCAGGATTTCGGGACGCAGTTCTACGTTACCGGGCTTGTAAACCCCGTGCACGTTGCCAAACGCAGCGGCAATGGTAAACCGCTTACTCACCTGGCTTAAAGCTTCGTAAGCCATGGCTACTTCTTCGGGTTGGGTGTATAAATGGTGGCTATCTACATCCGAATTGTCTACGCCGTCTTCTTCGCCGCCGGTTACGCCCAGCTCAATTTCAACGGTCATGCCCAATTTATCCATGCGCTTTAAGTAAGTAACGCAGGTATCAATATTTTCCTGTAATTCTTCTTCCGATAAATCTAACATGTGCGAGCTATACAGCGGCTTACCGTGCTGCGCATAATATTTTTCACCGGCGTCTAACAAACCATCTATCCAGGGCAATAATTTTTTAGCGGCATGGTCGGTATGCAAAATAACCGGTACGCCGTAAGCCTCGGCCATCAGGTGCACGTGTTGTGCGCCCGATACCGCACCGGCAATAGCAGCTTTTTGTTGGTCGTTACTTAAGCCTTTACCCGCATAAAACTGGGCACCGCCGTGCGAAAACTGAATAATTACCGGTGAATTTACCGCCCGGGCGGTTTCTAATACGGCATTTATAGAATTAGTATTAATTACATTTACAGCCGGCAGGGCAAAATTATTTGCATTGGCATAGTTAAACAGTTCTGTTACTTCGTCCCCGAATAATACGCCGGGCCTGAATTTAGTGGTTACTTCACTCATCTCTTAATTGTATTAAATAATAAATTATTTCCTATATATAACCCGTACCCATATCGCCCGGATATACAGGTTCAATACTAAATCTTATTTAGCTAAATTAAAAGTAAAAAGGCGATAATCTTTAAATTTCATAACAAAACAAGCACTTGCCTTAGGCAATTCTAAATTTGGCAGTTAATTGGCCGGCGTAGTGTGGTTTAGATAAATGGCTTTAGCCGCTTCTAAATTATTTATTATATCCTGCCGCTGCATAATAACTTCACTTATTAAATCTTGCCGATTATAAAACATCGACATAAATTTTAAGTAGCCCCGGGTAAGGCATAACCGATAACTATAATGCAACGCAAACAAGCCACTCAAGGGCAAAGTAAGTGCCAGCGCCAAAATATACCAACCCGGACTTACCCAACTTTGTAGGAGCCAGATCTCTAAAAAATAAAATACCGGAAACGTAAAAATGCCGGTCGTCATCATAATAGGTGCCCGAAACTCTTGTTCATCGGTAAGTTTATCGGCTATGCGGGACGGAATAATGTAAGGTAAATAATTGGTAAGTACGCCCCACAAAAATACCGGCAAGCCGATTAGCAGAAATAGCAAAGTGGCTAGCGAATCTTGCCAGAAACCAAGTTTCGGCCGCGCTTGATGCAGGTAATAATCCCGGAGGCCCAGCCGCTGCAGGTTTTGTTGGTAGCGGTTTATTTTATCGCGGATACTTTTTACCCGCTCCGGATCCTGTTGGTTAAAATACGCCAGGCTAGCAACAATGCCCTTCGTTAGCACAAATTTATCTTCCTGCCGTTCGCTTAAACCCAGGTCTGCAGCTAAATTATTTTTATAAACGGCTTCAATTTGTTTTACCAATTCGTCTTCTTCGGGCTTGGCTACATCTACTACTAACGCCAACAGGCGCCGCCGCAATTCTTCGGTTACTTCGTGGGCAGTACCAAATGGGTCGGCGGCATAAGCTGTTTTGTAAGAAGCTAACGTAATGGGTTCACCAATATTAATAAATAAGTCGCTCCGGAACTGGGTAGGATCCGAGTAATTTAAGCCAACTGGTAAAATCCGGATGCCGGCCGTAAAGTCTTTAGCGGCTTCGGCGCTGAGGGCAATCCGGGCAGTGCCGGATTTTAATGGCCGCAAGCGACGCTCGTTGTAACTGTTGCCTTCCGGAAAAATTAACAAGGTGCCTTGGCGGTGTAAAAACTGAATACACTTGCGAAAAGTAGCATCGTTGCCGCTGGGAGTTACCGCACCATCTTCGCGCCGGTAAACTGGTATTAAATTCATTTTGCTTAAAACCCAACGATTAAGCGCGTGCTTAAACAAGGTACCTTTGGCAATAAAAAAAACCTCTTGATTAACCTGGGCCGCCACAGCAATGGGGTCCATAAAAGTATTCGGATGGTTTACTGCCAGTAATAAGGGCCCTTTGGCCGGAATTAAATTCTTATTTCGGACTTCAATTTTCCGGAAGAAAACCCGTAACGCAATTTTAAAAATTACCTTAAGCAAATAATATAACATACTGTAGGAACCAGCTTTTATGTCCTGAATATAGTTAAATTATTTACTTACCCGCCCCTATTAGGTAAAACAACCAGTATTTACTAAAATAAAAAACCAGTAGCTGGTGTAGCTACTGGTTTCTTGTTTAAAATAAATATTTAAATTATTGACTGGAGATTTCTGATACAAGCGGTTTAACTTTTTCTGCGGTAACGCCATTTGGAACATAGTTTTCGTGAAGACCGACGCCAAAACCAGCCGCATTAATATCGGGGTATGCATGCATTTTGTGCTCGTGGATATCTAAACCTTCAATTTCTTCCTGCGCCGACACCCGGATACCAGCAGTTACTTTTAAAATAAACCAAACAGCAAAGGCAAAAGCAAATGTAAATACCCCAACTGCGCCAATACCCATTAACTGACTAACCAATTGGGCACCTCCGGCCAGTTTCCCGAAAATACCGACAGCCAAAGTACCCCATATTCCGCAAACCAAATGTACCGATAAAGCTCCTACCGGATCATCTAATTTCAGTTTATCAAAAAACACAACCGAACACACCACCAGGGCTCCTGATATTAAACCAATCAAAACAGAATCAACAACGCCCATTTGATCGGCACCGGCCGTAATACCTACCAAACCAGCCAGAATACCATTTAAAATCATGGTAAAATCGTTGGTTTTAAACATAATCAATGAAAAGAAATACCCCCCAACTGCGCCAGCGGCGGCAGCTAAGCTAGTCATAACCAAAACCCGCGAAACGGCACCCGGGTCGGCCGATAATACGGAGCCACCGTTGAACCCAAACCAGCCTAACCACAAAATAAATACCCCAATAGTAGCTAAAGGCATGCTGTGGCCCGGAATAGGTCTTACTTTACCATCAACGTATTTACCAATGCGGGGTCCTAATAAAATAATACCAGCCAAAGCGCCCCAACCGCCTACGGAGTGCACAATAGTAGAACCGGCAAAATCATAAAAGGGCGTACTTAGGGTTTGCAAAAAGCCACCACCCCATTTCCACATGCCCACAATAGGATAGCAGATGCCCACAAAAAGCAAGCTAAATATTAAAAAGCTTGATAACTTAACGCGTTCGGCTACGGCACCCGACACAATAGTAGCGCAAGTAGCGGCAAACATGCCCTGAAACAAAAAGTCGGTCCAGTAAGTGTATTGTCCGTTAAAGTACGCTTCGGTTTCGCCGCCTTCCGGCAATGGTATGCCAAAACCAGCAAAACCAAAGAATTTACCGGCAAAATCGGCGCCGGGGTACATAAGCGAAAAACCAAACAGGGCATACATCAATAACCCAATTGGCGGAATCATGCTATTTTTAAACAGAATGTTTACGGTGTTTTTAGAACGGGCTAATCCGGATTCGAGGGAAGCAAATCCCAGGTGCATAATAAAAACCAGGAAGATGGCCACCATCATCCAAACATTGTTTACAACAAATAATTCTTTAGACATTTTAGTAAAGGTTTAGTATATGAGTTTGTTTTGATTGGTTATTTTATAATGCCATTTCGCCCACTTCTCCGGTTCTAATCCGGATTACCTCTTCCACATCCAGAATAAATATTTTGCCGTCGCCTACCTTACCAGTATTCGCTACTTTTAATATGGTCGAAACCACATCTCGCTCCTGCTCATTATTTACAATGAGTTCAATTTTAGTTCGGGGTATAAAGCCGGTGTTATAAGTAGCCCCCCGGTAAACCTGAGAAGACGATGTCTCCAATCCAAAACCCTTTACATCATAAGTCGACATAAATGGAATGCCAATAGCAGCCAAGGCTTCGTAAACCTCTTCGAACTTAGATGTTCGGATAATAGCTTCGATTTTTTTCATACGGTTATATTTATGACTGTTAAAATTTAAAGCATTTTGATAAAATTTTGCGATAAATTTAAACATATACCTTAAATTATAAACATGTTTCTTAAATATTTTTATTTAATTCAATGAAATGCCCTAAAATCTCATGTCATTAACAACAATAATATACAATGTTATAATAAGTAACCTGAAAAATTAAGCTATTCTATAAGGGTAGGCTTTTTAGAAGTAGGGTTAGTACCAGGAGGAATAATTTGCCAATAGACTAAGATTAGTTTGTACAACTACATTTTACTAATCCAGAAGAATACATGCTCCGTTGGTGCAACTATGTTTCAGTTTTATTTGACCAGACGAGGATTTTATTAGAGAGGTGTAACTATAGAATTAACCCGACAGAAACGAATCTTTATTTAGGTTAATGCTCAAAACATTGTTTCTGCTACCGAATAAATAATAAGTAGTTAAAAATTTATGTCCCCGGGCCTTCTGCCAACAACACTCCCTTTTTTCAATGGAAGAAATTTAAAAATTAAGGTTTTATTAAAGTGGCCTTTCATAAAGCCTAACTAAAGCAGGCTATTGCGAAAAAATTCAAATAATAGACATAAAAAATTAAGTCTAATCTTAAATCCGCTACTTACATCAGCCGCCTAGAATTAAAAATTTATTAAAACGCCTTTCGATGATCACAATTAGCTTTTAACACATTTAAAAATTAGGGTCTTTTTATAAAAAAAATGTATATTTATTAAATCAGCCTTAATTTTTAAAGCAGTTTATTCAAAAAGACATAAATTTGCAGAATAAACTTATTTGATTTCAACTTAATCCCCCCAAAAGCATGAAAGAAAAATTATCTATCGTACCTTTTACTATCTTGTTGGTGGTAAGTATTCTAGGCGTAGTTCTCTCCGGAACTCCGGGCACCATTTCTACCGAAGGAATAGACACCGGCGATGTAGCCTGGATGTTAGCTGCCTCGGCTCTGGTTTTACTTATGACTCCTGGCCTAGCCCTGTTCTATGGGGGTATGGTAAATGCTAAAAACGTAATTTCTACCATGCTGCAAAGTTTTATCTGCATGGGTATTATTAGCGTTCTGTGGATTACAGTTGGTTTTAGCCTGGCCTTTGGCGATTCTATCGGAGGTTTTATTGGCGACCCGCGTACTTATTTTATGTTTAATGGGGTATTAGAAAGCAAACCCTGGCCCATGGCTTCTACCATTCCGTTGGTATTGTTTGCTTTTTTCCAATTGAAATTTGCCGTTATTGCTCCGGCCCTCATTACTGGTTCTTTTTCCGAAAGAATCCGTTTTACCTCTTATATATTATTTGCTTGTTTGTTCAGCATGTTTATTTATGCGCCTATTGCGCACTGGACCTGGCACCCACAAGGCTTTTTGTTTAATTTAGGCGTATTGGATTTTGCCGGCGGAACCGTAGTGCATATTTCGGCAGGCTGTGCGGCATTAGCAGCAGCCCTTTATTTAGGCAAACGCAATACCAACATTACCCACTCACCGGCAAATATTCCTTTTGTATTAATAGGTACTGGCTTGCTTTGGTTTGGCTGGTTTGGCTTTAACGCTGGTTCGGCAGTAGGCGCCAGTGCATTGGCCGCTTCGGCTTTTGCTACCACCAATACCGCTGCCGCCGCCGCTGGTATGGCCTGGATTTTATTTGATGCTTTTAAAGGCAAAAAACCTTCGGCCATGGGCTTTTGCATTGGCGTAGTAGTTGGGTTAGTAGCCATTACCCCGGCCGCTGGTTTTGTGGGCATTTCAGTAAGTATATTTATTGGTACGGTAGCCAGCTTAATCAGCAATATTGTTGTTACCTGGCGGGCTAAAACCAGCATCGACGATACCCTGGATGTTTTTCCTTGCCACGGAGTAGGCGGTATGGTAGGTATGCTAATGACGGGCATTTTTGCCCACCAAGCCATTAATGCTGGCAATACAACCGGTAATGGTTTGTTTTACGGCGAAACTAAATTATTTTTTATTCACGTAATGGCTTTGGGTTTAGTAGTAGCGTTCTCTTTTGTAGGCAGCTTTATTTTACTTAAAATTACCGACCTTATTTCGCCGTTGGCAGTAAGTAAAGAAGAAGAAGTTATTGGTCTGGATATTTCGCAGCACGAAGAAAAGCTTTACCTGGGTGGCCCCATCGAAGAAGAAGTTACGGTGGTTACACCTGCGCAATCTTATAAAGAAGTAATGGCTTAATATTGTAGCTATAAAAAAAGAGACGGCTGCCTTATACAAAGGCAGCCGTCTCTTTTTTTATAGCTTAACTTAAACCTGGTAGTGCAATAAATATGTACTGCTTGCTACTATAATTAAGTTTAAGAGGCTGTCAAAGCTAATTATTATGCATCTATTAAACCATAGCAAACAATGCGATAGCTTTTGAATAAATTTTAGTAACCCGATACAGCTTGAATCTTTGCCCTAGTTGCACGCCCTAAATACTAATTCTAAAGAATCAGCTTCATTTCGCGCCTATATTTAAATGCTTAACTAGTTAAGTTGATATAATGAGAGAAATCAATTTTTAAAATTGCTAACCAATATTTACAAATAATAAAGCCGTTCCGGTTATTAAACCAGAACGGCTATTAGGCAAATTTAAGCGCTTACTATTAAAACAAATTAGAGGCTTACAGAATCATAAATAAGTACTTTCTCCCAGTACTGAGCACAGTCGGCTACAAATTGGGTATGAATAGGATCTACCTGGTAAACATCATGCTCCGCTTCGGACTCGAACACCAGCAAAAGCGAATAAGCATACGATCTATCAATAACTGGTCGGTCGGTTGGGGCCGGTTTACCAATTTCGGCAAGTTTTACGGCTTTAATTTGCTTTAAAGAAGTAACGCCAGCCTCAAATTTTTGGTTATCTTCAGGAGTATTGGCAGGTTTAAGCCAGAAAAAAACGTGATGGACAAACATAAAGTCTTATTTGGTTTGACACGCAAAATAAAGCCTTTTGCGCTGATAACCAATATGCGTTTTTAAAGCCGGCATATAAATACCAGCTATTTTATTGATCCGAAGGTTTAGACGGTTGTTGGCCATTGGTAAGCAAATAGCCTTCGGTAAATACTTTATATTTATCGAAAATAGTACGCACCGACCGTTTTAAATAAGCTTCGTTGTTAAATTCTTTATTGCCTAAAAGCCCCGATGCGTAACCTTGCCAGATGGCCCGGTTGTGTTTACGATCAATTAATACCACAAGCAGGGTACCTTTGGTTAGGTTATACCGTACCGGGTCATATTCTTTCTTTTGTTCGCCGGTTTCTTCGTCTATCTCTTCTTCAATTACTTTGCCTTGTGATAGCCAAACATCAATATCGGTTTGGTTATACCCTTTAAACAATAAATCGTCGTAGAATATTTTGTGCGATACCAGCAAATCCGGTTTATTATCAGAATATTTATACCCTTGTAACTGTAGCCGCGCCCTTACTGCATTCTCCACAATCGACATGTGGTGCGAAGAGTCGGAATCGGTTTTTTTATAACCCATAAAATTAAAGGTTCTATACTTCTTAAAATTACCTGAATAACTGTAATCCGATTCTACCCGATTTTCATAGAAGTTCATGCAGCCTGACAGCAAAAGGAGGCCCACAGCCATTGTATACCCGTAAATTTTCCTGATTTTCATCTGTAGTATAGTTTTTACATTAATAAGCTAATTTTAGTAAGAAATACAAGCGTAACGAGCTGTTACACAGGTGAAAAATATACGTAAAATAATTAACAATCAGATGCATTTTATCGGAATATTTTAAGAAAATTTACCAGTTTTTTAATTTTAGCAAATTTTGTATGTGCGCTAAATGGTGTCGGCCGTGCCAGGCGTATATACCAGCAGCTTTTGCCAGAGTTGTTTCGCCAGATTCCGGATGCACAAACGTGCGTTGCCACTCGTTTGGGGAAAGAGATTTACACAAAACCACCCACCGGTGGTGCAGGGCTTCAATCAAAATCAATGATACTTCTACCGGTTCGGTTTTGGCATCAGCTAACTCAGCCCAGCGTTCTTCGGCGTAAGGTTTAATTAAAGGCTTCTCTTCGGTTAAGGCTAATTTAAACCTGGTATAACTATTCAGATGGCTATCAGCTATATGGTGCACCACTTGCCGTATAGTCCAGCCACCTGGGCGATAAGCTGTATCTAACTGCGTATTATTTAGGTTTTGCACGACTTGACGTAATTGGGTTGGCAAAGCCGTTATTTCTGCCACAAACTGAGCTAAAATCGTAGCGTTAATTTCCTGAGCAGCATTAAACTTACCAATAGGATATTGCAGCAGTTGTTGGGTTATTAAAGTATCTGTTTCGTTTACCGACATAAAATTTCTGGTTAGAGGCTGAAGAACTGGTTTACTTAATAGCGTGAGTAATCCTAAAAATGAATTTGAATATATTATTATTTAAAGCCAAAACAAACCAACCTTCTAACTATCAATAAGTAGTTCCTTAAATCTAAATTAATATAAAGGAAAGTTGATTAACCTACGTTTTTGTTCGGGCTTAATTTAGAACCAGATTATAATTATTAAAAAAGCGAATAGAGCGCCCGTTTTCTGCAGGTTAGTACCGATGCCCAGAAGTTTTAAACAGCCATCCCGTCACAAACTGGTCTGTACAATGTAGCCACAGATATGCTTCGCTAAATGTGCGCCTGCATTTGGCCGTAGATAGAGATATAAATATTCCTTAACCCAACGGTAATGCTGAAAATACTGGCAAGGTCTTCTGCCTTGTCAGTTTTACATTAAATAATCAGCTAGAAATTCGCTATAATATAAAAAAGCCCTTGTTGTTAAGTTTAAACAACAAGGGCTTTCCTGGTTTTATACTTTAAAATTTACCTACAAGGGTTTTTCCATTGCTAAGTTATAAGCTTTGCGGTAATAACGGGTTAGGTTTTTCCAGTCAAATTCTTCTGAAGAGCTTTCTACCTGGTTACGTAAGGCAATCCGGTCGCGCTGGCTATACTGTACGTATTCAAATAAGAAATCGGCGAGTTGGTTGGCCGCATCTTCAAAACTGCGGTTACGGCGCTTAACTACAAACATTCCCTGCCCAACTTGTTCCGTCATTTTGTTTAAGACGTAATCGCCAAATCCCGAAAGATCGCTGGTAACGGCCGGAACCCCGCGGGCAATACATTCCAGCGGCGTATAGCCCCAAGGTTCGTAATAGCTCGGGAAAATACCCATGTGGCAACCCCGTACAAACTGCCCGTAATCTAACCCAAATAATGGATTAGTAGTCGCAATAAAATCGGGGTGATACACGATTTTCACCCGGTCGTGGGCATTATTTACCAGGTTAGCCGTCCGTAAGAACTGTAGAATTTCGTCTTTATGGTCGTTTACCAGGTTATGGGTTACCACACTCGGCAAATTATGGGTTTTCCAGGTTTGCAGGGTACGGCGGTACCGCAAACTCCAATAATCGTCTACAAAGTCGCGCAGGGGCGGTAATTTAAAATCGGTACTGGAGGCGGCGGCGTAAAACAACTTCTTTCCAATCTCTTTCTGGATAGCCACGCAGGTTTCCCGGAGTTCTTCCATCATGGCCCGCGACTGCAACACCGCCGGCTGCACCGAATGGTACGGTTGTTTGGTAATAAAAAACATAACCACCGTTTTTTTAATGCCGGCTTGCTGCATGCGGTAGTTCAGGCGGGCCAGGGCTTCGAGGGTTACATCAAAGCCTTTGTTGCGGTATTCGTAACGGCCGGAAGTAAAGAAGTACAACGTTTGGTCCAGGTCGAAGGGATAGCTTTGGAAAAAATGCGCCATCACAAACTGGTGAATTTTTTCTTTATACTTCTGGTGCAGGTTCTGGAACTCGTGCAAAGCAATAAACCGCTGAATATTTAAGCCGTTGGGTAATATTACATCGGGTATGCGCTCGAGCAAAAACATACATTCGCGGGCCGTAACATCACTTACCGTAGAAAATATATGCGCACCGTGCGCGGCTGCCCGTTCAATTTTTACAGCGGTTTCTATGTTAAAATGAATCGATTCCTGCAACCAATCTATTGAGGTAAGATGGTCATAGAAGTGCGGGTCGTTCATGGCCAGGTAACGACCTAGTAACGTAGCGTGCGTGGTAAACACAATGCGCAAATCGGTGCGGTCGCGGCGCAAATCCGGAATAGCTGTACCCACCATCCATTCGTGGAAATGCGCAATTACTTTTTTATCGGTAACATCGGGCTGCACCAGTTGTTGCAGAAATATTTTGGCCAGATAACCAAAAGCTTCTACCTGATTAAGTAAATCGTCGTTGCCGGGAGTAGGTATGTGGTGGTTTTCCCAGAGGTTGTATTTTATTTCGCCCAACCGGTCGTAAACGCTGTAAGGATTTAACAGCACCACCAACGGATTACCGGTAACCAGCCAATGCCCAAAATGAACTTCAAAGCCCATGTTGCGCATCTTCAATACCGCTTGCCCAAACGGACTGTTATAATCGTCGGTCGGTTCAAACTCAGCCTGGGCATTGTGGTAAAAGTACGGTCCAATCAGGCAATAGCAACTGCCCCATTGCTGCATCATAGAAGGCACTTTGGAGCGAATAACGGTATAAATACCTCCTACCTGGTTACAAACTTCCCAGGCTACTTCAGTTAAAATACTGTTTTGGGTATTAGCAGTTTCTAAAACGGCATTATTGTCTCTGGTATCTGGCACGGCAATAAAGGTTTTGGTTAGGTTCTCGTTCTAAATATATAGAAATGATTTTATTCTATACGTTAATCTTGCAGAAGTTTATACTGCCAAATTCTTAAAATAATCAGGGAAAGCTGTGAAAAAAGTAAACTTTTAAAATTATTCAGCTATTAAAACTATTATTTAGAAAAGTCCGAATAATTCAACCTGAATTTTATTAATAATGTAACCTAAATCTTCGGGGTTGGCTACAAAATCAAGTTTATTTACATCTATGGTTACTAGTTTACCCAGATCATACGATTTCATCCAGCTTTCGTAATGTTCGTTCAGGTGACGCAGGTAATCCAGGCGCATGGTACTTTCGTAATCGCGCCCGCGCTTTTCAATCTGTCCGATTAATTTGGGTAAATCGGCTTTGAGGTAAATCATTAAATCCGGCGGCTTTACCATACTGATAATAGATTGAAAAATTCCATAATAATTATCGTAATCGCGCTGGCTCATAAGCCCGGACTGGTGCAGGTTACGGGCAAATATATAGGCATCTTCGTAAATGGTGCGGTCCTGGATAATAGGACGCGTGCTTTGGTTAATATTTTTTACCTGCTGAAAGCGGCTGTTCAGGAAATAAATCTGGAGGTGAAAAGCCCAACGGGGCATGTCTTCGTAAAAATCTTTTAAGTAAGGATTATTATCTACGGCTTCGAGAAATAAGTCCCATTTAAAATGTTGCGCTAATTTTTGCGCTAAAGTGGTTTTGCCAGCACCAATATTCCCGACGATTGCAATGTGCATACGCTAATTTAAATTTAAGTCCGGCAAGTTACGGGGAAAGGGCCAGAAGTTAAAGTTATTCTGTGCATCAACGTTAGCTTAAGCCTTACCTGCTAAAGACTGTTGCCGGTGTATAAAGCAAAAAAACACCCCAGGTTTGGCTGGGGTGTTTTTACAAAATATTAAACTACCGGCTTTCACTACCTGGTATTTTAAAAACAAGTCGTGAATGATTCAAAAGCTAATCCATTTAATAAAATAAGATTAACGCAATTATTTACGATAATCCAGGGCTGGCTTCCGGTTACCCAACATGGCTTCGTACTTAAAACCTTCGCCTCTTTTCTGCACCAATTCTTTATTCGCTTCGGTGATAATGGCCGGACTTTTGAACAAATCATAAGCCGTAAGCGCCATGGTTTTAGCTGCAACCATCATACCTTTTACGCCAATGCTGCTGCCCGCCGCCGCCACGTTTTGCCAGCTGTGTCCCGACGAGCCGGGTACAAAAGTAGCCGCCCCCATACCGGCCGTAGGCACCGCCCAACTCACGTCGCCTACATCGGTAGAGCCCCCGCTGCCTTTGTTTTCTACTTTAAAAGGTTCTACCTGCGCGGTAGATTCTAAAGGCGGTACATGCCCGCCGGAAAAAGTTGCCTGTATTTTGGTAGCGAAGGTTTTTTCGTCGTCGGAGTAATTAAAGCCACCCACCGTTTTTAAATTCTGGTACATTACTTTCGAAAGTGTTTCGTTGGGCAATATATTATACACTCCACCGGTAATTTCCTGCTCCAGGCGGGTGCCCGTACCCATGGCCGCCCCTTCGGCGGCTTTGCCCAAACGGTCCCAGATATCTTTTACCACGCTCATTTCGGGGTGGCGCACATAATAATACACTTCGGCAAAATGGGGCACTACATTGGGGGCTTCGCCGCCTTTGGTAATTACGTAGTGAATGCGGGTATCCGACGGAATGTGTTCCCGCATCATGTTTACCATATAGTTCATGGCTTCTACCCCATCTAGTGCCGAACGTCCGCGTTCTGGGGCTGCCGCCGCATGCGCTGCTACCCCGTAAAATCGGAATTTAGCCGACACATTGGATAAAGAAGAAGTAGCACTAGCGTTATTGGTATTACTGGGGTGCCAATGCAAAACGGCATTAACATCGTTAAACAAGCCCGCTCTTACCATGTAAACTTTACCGGAACCACCTTCTTCGGCGGGCGTACCGTACACCCGGATAGTGCCCTTAGTGCCGGAACTTTTGAGCCAGTCTTTTACAGCAATGGCCGCCGCTACTGAACCGGCACCAAATAAATTATGACCGCAACCGTGCCCGGCCGCTCCGGCTACCGCCGCTTTTTGCTCCGGACTATCTACCTGCGATAAACCCGGCAAGGCATCAAACTCGGCTAAAATGCCAATAATTGGTTCGCCGCTGCCAAAAGAAGCAGTAAAGGCCGTCGGAATATCGGCTACGCCGGCGGTTACTTTAAAACCTGCTTTTTTTAATTGCTCCTGCAACAAAGCCGAACTTTTAGTTTCTAAATAACCGGGTTCAGCGTAAGTCCAGAGTTTTTTGGCTACATCGGCATAAGTAGCTTTTTGTTTATCGAGCGCCGCCAGCATTTTATCTTTTTCCGGATCGGTTTGGCCAAAGGCAGTAAGGGTGTTTAAAGCTAAAAAACCAAAAAGGGCAACGGTTTTCTTCATAAAATCTTAAGAATGATATTTTCGCTAAAATTAAAATAATTTATTTAGCTAAGCCGGCTTCGGCGAGTAAAATTAAAAGCGCTTGCTGTATGGCTACGTGCCCTTGGTCGTTATACCACCACTCGGTTAAAGCATGGGCATCGCTGCCGGTACCACCACTCCCAATAGTTACAGCCGGTATCCCTTTCGAAATAGGAATATTGGAGTTGGTGGACCCTACGCCCAGCAAAGGTTCGTTTTGCATGGCTTTAATGGCAGCCATGGTGCGTTGTACCAGCGGCACCGTGGTTTCACTGCCACCAGACGGCCGATCTCCCACCATTTTCACGTCTACGGTCAGGTTAGCGCCTCTTTGTTTCATTTGGTTTTCTTCCTGTAAGCCGCGCTGAATGGCGGCCTGCAATAATTTATCGATGCCGTTTAGCCGCTCTGGGCTTTCGGAGCGCATATCTACTTCCATCCACGACTCAAAAGGAATAGAGTTTACCGAGGTACCACCGCCTACAATGCCTACATTATAAGTAGTGCGCACGCCGGGAGTCCGCACAAATTTATCGGCATCGGTGGCAAAATAATGAATGGCACGGGCCAAAGCATTGTGCGGATTGGCTAACCCAAAGGCACCGGAAGAATGTCCGCCCGGCCCTTTGTACATAACCCGGTAGCGGTGCGAACCTAAACCCCGGTGCGTTACGCGGTTCGTACTCCAGCCATCAATAGCAATGTAAGAATCGATGCGGGGACCTTTGCCGCTGAACAAGTGCTTTACGCCCCGCAAATCGCCGAGGCCTTCTTCGCCCACCGTGCCAATAAATAATACATCGGCATCGGTTTCTAAGCTGGTTTTTTCCATGGCCCTTAATATGGTTAGCACTACCGCCAAAGCGCGGGTATCATCGCCGATGCCGGGCGCTTTTAACGTATCACCAACCTGCTTTACCTTTACATCGGTACCTTCCGGAAATACGGTATCTAAGTGGCCTTCTATTACCACAGTGCGTTTACCCGTGCGGCCTTTGCGCTTGCCAATTACGTTGCCTACTTCATCTATCCACACCGAATCGGCCCCGGCGGTTTTCAGCATTTGCGCATATTGTTTGCCCCGGGCATCTTCTTTAAAGGGCGGGGCCGGAATTTCATTTAATAAAATATGCTCCTGCCTGGTTTGCGGTTCCTGGTCCAAGATAGACTGGAAGGCTTTTTTTACCTTTGCATTTTTAACCAAGGCATTTACTTCCGTTTCGTACTTTTTATTTAAAGGGGCTGTTTTGGGTGGTTCGCCACCGCCACCTTCCTGGGCAAAAAGAGATGGCGGCTGGCAAAAAGATAGTAGAGCAACGCTAAATACAAGGAGTTTTTTCTTCATGGGAGAATGACAAAGTTGGTATTAATAGACCATTAAATAAATGAAAAGCAAAACTTTATTAATCATTTTTAAGGGCCAGGATTTTCCTGAACTGAACATTAACTGAACAGGAATTGCCATTCCCTGTGGCCAATACTTTTTCAAATTCAAAAGTAAGCTCAAGTTTGGCAGATTTCTGGCGCTCCAGGTCAAATCCGGCCAGCACAATTAGCTTTTTTCCGCAGGATTTGCCACTGTTCTTTGTGCCATAAGCGCTCTTTGTTAACACGAAAGGCATGACCATTATCGGGCACTTACACAATACTGGATTCGTAGGACTGATAAAAACAAAAACTTTACCGCCGCCGCCAGTGGTTTAAAGAAATAAAAGCCATGCCCCACATTAGCGTGTACATGGGGCAGACTTAGATTAGTTGTTTAATCTTCTGAGGATGTCGTGGCGCTATTCTTCCCGCCGGATGTTGGTTTGTCCGTTGCGTAAAGCTGGTTAAACAATAATTTAAAAGTGCTATGAGCCTGACCCCGGAAGGTAATTTCCGGCCCAAAAGCATAGAGCTTGCCCGAACCAACCGGTGCTAAAAAGGCAGCTATGCCATCTTTGAGATAGGATTGCCCCCAGGCCCAGCCACTACGTAAGGGTTTGTCGCTGCTGTACCAGGCCAGCGGTTTTACACCTATTTCTGCTGCTTTAGGCTGTAGTTTAAACACCGGGCTGTTGCTGAAATTAACATCTCCTTCGGTCGGCATACCCCAGGCGGCCGGGTTGGTATTATCAAAAGAGGCGCGCAGAATACTGCCGGGTATATAATATTGCTCACCGCGTAATGGCTTCTCTTTTCCGTCTTTATCTTTCATCACCAAGGCATTGCTCACGGGCAACCCCAGGTGGTAAGCCAAACTGGTACTGCTGCCAATCGTTACTACAGTGCCGCCAGCTTCCATAAAAGTTTTAAGCTGCGGAATAGATTTATCGGGGGTAATTTTTCCAATACGGTTCCGGAATTCTGCCGGCACGTCTTCTGGTTTTACCTCACGCCCCATGTAGCCCCGTTCGCTGCCACTATTGCCAATTGGCGGCATAGCCCCGCCTACAAATACAATTACATCGTACTTCTGGCGTAAATTGCCCGCATCTATATCCTGCGGGTAAATTACCTGGGCCGAAAAGTGGTACTGCTCCATCAGCCATCTTACCCACCCGGACGGCATAGAGCCCCCGTAGTTATCCCAAAGTGCTACCCGCAAGGGGGTAACTTTATTAGCGACTGCCGGTTGCCGGGTAACCCCCGTAATTTTCAGGCCGAGTTCCGCTGCTGATTTTTCTACCAAGGGCTTTGCTTTTACTGAAGCCGGTACAAAGAAAGTACCTGTTGCTATGCCTTTATTATTACTAGCTACCCGGTACACCTCAACTCCTGCCTTTAGCAAATCGTTTACCGCAATAAAAGAGTTGTTGGTGGTGGCGCTAAGCAGGTAGCCGGCTTTTGCGGTTCCGGCAATCTGTTGTTTGGGCGGCGACTGCACCTCGCCATAAGGTACCCGTTGGAACGATCCGGTAAAATCATCGAGTATGCGATCGAAATGCACGCCCATCTGGTAAGCCAAAGTCCAGCCGGCAGCATCGTAGGGCCGGATAGGCGGCCCGCCGGGATATTGAAAATCGTTAGGATGATCCTGGGGTTCAAACATGTCGAGTACGTGCGGGCGGAAAGCCTGGTTGGTCTTAACCACATAGGAACCGGCCGGATATTTTTTGCCGGCCACCGTAAAATTACCAGTAGCTTTATGTACTACCAATCCGGCTTTAATTAAAGTATTTATAAACTTAACGGCCGTCGGAAAATCGGGCTGATCAGCGGCAAGAATATAACCCCGCGGGTCGCGCAGAGTTGGGTCTTTTAGTACTGCATCGTAATATTTTAAAGGTAAACCCCGCATAGCAGCCATCCGGGCACTATACTCGTCTTCTGGCTGCGCTGGTTGCGGATTATTTTTTTGATCGGCTTTGTACTGTTGGTTAATCGCATCAACTCGTTTGGGCGAAAGGGTCCAGTAATCTTGGCTGCCCCTTTGGATAGAATTTTTGCCCATGCGGTAAATGTTAAACAAAAGCTCATCGCGGTAACGGGCAGCATAACCGAGCACCGCGTAATTAAGCGAAAGCGAATAATCGATAGACTGGCGGAAATGCCACTCCTGCGGGGTTACCGGGTTAGGAGTAGCGCCATTAGGAATTAAGCGATCCGGTACCAGCGGCACCGACATGGGTGTTGGGCTGCCAATAATCTCGGTTAAGAGGCCAATCATGTTATGAAACTGGGTGGTGGTACGCAAGCCGCCGTTATACCAGGTAGAAAAAGTAGAGCCCGTCAGGCGGGTAAAGCCGGGTTTGCCTTCAGTATTCAGGCGGTTATACATAGCTGCACCCAAGGCATCGATACCGGTTATCATTAACGGATCGAAAACATAATTAAACGGATCGCGGTAAGGCGGTCCGGCCAACACCGAGCCGGCCGGACCCGACTGGTGGTGATTGTACATAATTTGCGGAAGCCACTCCAAGAATAACTGCCGGTTCATATTGGTACTTTCCGACATGTTCATCATGTAAAAATCGCGGTTATTGTCGTGGCCAATATATTTCTGATATAGCCGCGGAATATTAGTATTCCGTTTTTTGGGGTCAGCTTCCTGCATATACCAGTTACTCACCAGTTCCTGCCCGTCGGGGTTAGCGTGGGTCAGGAGCACAATGGTTTGGTCTAGCAGGCGCTTTGTTTCGGCATCGTCGCGGCTTACCAGGTTCCAGGCCGTCTCTATCAGTTGGTGCGTACCTACTACTTCGGTGGCATGCAAGCCACCATCTATCCATACTACGGCTTTGCCTTCGGCAGCCAAGGCCCGTGCCTGCTCATCCGTCAGGCCTTCGGCCCGCGCCAGCTTTTGAGATATTTCTTTATACCGGTCTAGTTGTTTAATATTTTCCGGCGACGAAACAATCAGCATAAATTGGTGGCGACCTTCTTCGGTAAGCCCAATATCAACCAGTTTGGTCCGGTCAGATTGGGCCAACTTTTTAAAATAGGCCTCCGTTTGAGTAAAATTTGCCAGTTTATAATCGTCGCCAATGTTAAAACCAAAATGCTCTTGGGGCGAAGATATTTTCTGCGCCCAGGCAACAGCAGTTTGCAGCAATAACACCAGCACCAACAGGTGTAGTCGTTTAGTTACCATAAATATTGGATTTAGTAGATATTCTAATATGTAAACCAGTGCCTGCTGTTTTTCAGTTTTTTCACACAGCTATTTGTGTTAAACTAGCGAAGTTGCCTGCCGCTTCGTGTAGCAGGCAACCCAGACTTAGAAGTATTTTTTCGGTATTAATTTATTCGCTCCGTGAAGTTTGCGTTGTGGTACTGCCCGTAGAATAAAGCTGATTAAAGAGGAGTTTGAACGTACCGTGCGACTGGGCACGGAAAGTAATTTCCGGACCAAAAGCGTAGAGCTTACCGGCACCTACCGGGGCCATAAAAGCAGCTACACCATCTTTCAGGTAAGCCTGCCCCCAGGCCCAGCCACTGCGAAGCGGTTGATTGGTAGAGAACCAGGCCAGTGGTATTATTTTGCCGGTAGCTGCGGCATTGGGTGTAAGTTTAAAAACCGGGCTGTTATCAAAATATACATCGCCTTCGGCGGGCATGCCCCAGGTCGCCGGTTGCGCAGTGGCATAATTTACGCGCAGAATACTGCCGGGAATATAATATTTGGTGGCCGGCAGCGGTTTTTCCAGACCATTATTGGTCATCTCGACCAAGGCATTGCTTACTGGCAGACCCAAGTGATAGGCTAGGTTGGTGCTGGTACCAATAGTAACTACCGTTCCGCCGGCCTCCATAAACTTTTTAAGGGCCGGAATAGACTTATCGGTGGTAATTCTTCCCAGCCGGACCCGATATTCAGCCGGAACGTCTTCCGGTTTAAGTTCGGATGCTCCCCGGCCAGTACTCCTGTTCTCATTAGCGCCTTGGCTAACCGCCGGAATAGCTCCGGTAACAAACAAAATTACATCGTATTTCTTCTGCAAATCGCCGGCATCAATGTCATTCGGGTAAATTACCTGTACCGGGAACCGGTATTGCTCCATCAGCCACCGCACCCAACCCGAAGCCCTTAAGCCGCCATAACTATCCCAAAGGGCAATGCGCATCGGCGCTACCTTGGTGGTGGCACCCGCCGGACGTTGCGCTATACCTTTAATCTCCAGGCCATAATTAGCAGCAGCTTTCTCTAGTATTGGTTTTACTTTATCTGAAGCAGGAACAAAAAATGCCCCCTGCTCAGCCCCGGTATTCTGTACCCGATATACTTCAGCTCCGGCTTGCAATAAGTCATTTACCGCCACAAAAGTATTATTTACCTGCGCGTTTAACACAAAGCCGGCCACGGCTCCGGAAGCACTTATATTTCCCTTGGGCGCTTGCAACACACCGTAAGGCACCGCTTGAAAAGGTCCTTCAAAATTATCGAGTATGCGGTCGAACTGCACGCCCATTTGGTAAGCCAAAGTCCAGCCGGCGGCATCATAAGGCCGGATAGGCGGGCCGCCGGGATATTGAAAATCGTTGGGATGCTGCTGGGGCTCAAACATATCGAGTACGTGCGGACGGAAAGCCTGATTGGAACGCACAATATAAGACCCTGCGGGGTATTGCTTACCGGCTACCGTAAAACTACCCGTAGCTTTATGCACCAGTATGCCAGATTTTATCAGGGCGTTTATAAAGTTTACCGCCGTAGGAAAATCAGCCTGATTCGCCGGCAGAATATAACCACGCGGATCCCGCATGGCCGGGTTTTTAATAATTTCATCAAAATACTTAGCCGGAATACCGCTGCCACCCCCTAAAGAAAAATCGCCTTCTGCATTGGAATTGGCCGTATTGGACTTAGCTTCTTTTGCCTGATCTTTGGTGTGAGCGGCACTAACAGCCTCTATGTTTTTAGGATAAAGGGCCCAGAAATCTTTATTACCACGGTCGATGGAGTTTTTGCCCATGCGGTAAATGTTGTACAGAAGTTCGTCGCTGTGGCGGGTAGCATAGTTAAGTACAGCATAATTTAAAGAAACGGAATAATCAATAGACTGTCGGAAATGCCATTTTTGGGGAGTAACCGGGTTGGGTGTGGCTCCGTTGGGATAAAGCCGATGCGGTACCAGTGGTACATTCTCGGGCGTAGGGCTACCAATAATTTCAGTCAGGATGCCGATCATGTTGTGGAAATAAGGCGTCGTACGTAAACCGCCGTTCCACCACGTAGAGAACTGAGAACCGGTCCGTTGGGTATAACCGGGCTTGTTTTCGGCATTCAGCCGATTATTCATGGCAGCTCCCACCGCATCAATGCTGGTTACCAACAGCGGGTCATAAACATAGTTGAACGGATCGCGGTAAGGCGGCCCCGCCAATACCGAGCCGGCCGGGCCCGCCTGGTGGTGATTGTACATAATCTGCGGAATCCATTCTACAAACAACTGGCGGCTGATGTTCTGCGATTCCTTCATGTTCATCATATAAAAATCGCGGTTATTATCGTGTCCCACGTATTTTTGATATGGCCGGGGCAAGTGATTTAAAGTTCTTTTCTCTGGTTTACGCTCGCGCATATACCAGTTACTCACCAGTTCCTGCCCATCGGGGTTAGCGTGGGCTAGCAGTATAATTGTCTGATCCAAGATGCGTTTTGTTTCCGCATCTTCGCGGCTTACCAGTTGCCACATGGTTTCAATGAGTTGGTGCGCCCCTACCGTTTCGGTAGCGTGCAAACCGCCATCAATCCAAATAACGGCTTTGCCTTCAGCTGCTAAAGCCTGCGCCTGCTCATCGGTCAAGCCTTCGGCATGCGCCAACTTCCGGGAAATTTCTTTATACCGCTCCAGCTTTTGAATATTCTCCGGCGACGAAACAATCAGCATATATTGATGGCGGCCTTCTTCCGTAAGCCCAATGTCGACCAGCTTGGTCCGGGGAGATTGCGCCAGCTTTTTAAAATAGGCCTCTGTTTGGGTATAAGTGGTTAGCTGGTAATCGTCGCCGATGTTAAAGCCAAAATGCTCTTTGGGCGAAGGTATTTTCTGCGCCCAGGCAGCAGCGGCTTGCAGCAATAGCACCAGAACCAAGATATATAATCGTTTACTAACCATAGATAAAGTTTTTAGGTGAAATAAGTATAAGATATAGTTAAATCTAAGCTGTTATAAGGGTTCAGCGCCTAGATACTATAGCCTCTGGTAAACATTTACCAGTGCTACTGCACGCACGCTTAATTATTTTTTATTGCTTCTACTGTCTTCTGAACCGCACCCCTACCCGGCAATCGCCAATTTCGCCCCGGGCTTCGTCGCACACGTTTTCCTGGAAACCTACAATCCGCCGGCCGTCTTTCAAGTTTAATATAAATTTAAATAGAAAATAATCATTTTGTGTTACGGTACCCAGGTTTGTACCGGTAAAAGCCGCCATTTGCCCGGCCGTTACGGTAAAAGTTTTGGGAAATTCGGTTACGGTCTCGTACAATTTATCGGCAGCACCTACCCGGCTGGGTAACGGAAATTGGGTTACACTGGGGTAAACACCGCCCGGTTGCGAAATTACAATCGGGTAAGCCGGATTACCAGAAGCCGGGGCTTTGTTAAAACCCAAATACACTTCTATTGATTGTACTTCGGCCTTGCCAAATCCTTCCCAGTTCAGAACATATTCAAACTGTTGGTTGGCCAGATTGGCATCGCCTAAATTAAAAAAAGAGGTATTGGCGGTAGCCACGGTAGGCAATGCCGATTTGGCGGTATTTACGGTTACCAAAGGTACTGCCGTGTACGACCAATTTTCCCATTCGTAATCTTTGGTTTTACAGGACCCCAAGGCCAGCAAACCTAACCAAGTAAAGTATGCTATATTTTTTATCATGATAAATTTAAATTTTATGTAGGGGGAAATATTTATGCAAACAGCCCAAAACAGCAGCTCTCTAATTCTGATCCCAAAATACCGGCGTGATTTGCTGGGCAGTTTGCAACTGCGAAGCATCGCCCGATACGTGCACATTCGTTGCCAATTCTGTGATGGAGTAAGAGAGCCGCAGCGGGAAAATATTAAGCGGCGATTGAGGTGCAGGTAGCAATGGTAAGCCAGTGCGGCGGTAATCATTGTATGCCTCCATGCCATTGCCAAACAATGCAATGTATTTCTGGGTCATCACCAGGTTAAGTTTACCCGCCGCATCAGCTGCATCATACTGCGCTACCCGATTAGCTGTAAAAGCATTAATAGTAGCGGCCGGAATAGAAGGCGCGGAATTTCCCGAGGTAGTAGTAATAGTATTAACGCTGTTTAAATGGGCCGTTATCCCTTCCTGGAACAACGCTTTCGGGTCACCGGGCGTACCTAAAGCTAAAGTCGCTTCGGCCAAAATAAATTTTACCATGGCGTTGGTAATGAACGGGAATACTCCAGCACCGGTACCATCGGTATTGTTTACAATTTTGGGTGTGCCGGTGGCGCCGCTATTGGTTACAAACACGTTGGCCGCGGTAAGGTTATTGATCGGGCTGCTGTCGTAAAGGCCGCCGGCCGGGTAAACGCCAAAGGTCGCTTTTAAAGCATTATCGTTCGGCGAAGCAGTAGGGTCGCCGGTGTAGCGACCAAAGTAGCCGTTGCCGGTTGGGGTAAACCCTACGGTATAATTAGAAGTTTGCCGGAAGAAATAGTACCGAAGCCGGGGATCGTCGGAATTAAATAAACGCTCGATAAAATGCTGGCTCATGTAATAATTTTTACCGGCCTGGTATTCGGTGCGGTGCCAGGGATGCCGGTTAGCCGGCGTTTCGGAAGAACCAAACCGGAACGAAAAGTCCTGGGTATTGGTAGAAATAAGTGGGGCATTACTTGTAATTAAAGCTGTAATTCCAGCCACTGCTTTGTCTCTTTGCACCAACCTAATTTGGTTAAATAATTTCAGCTTTAGTGAATTGCCCATCCGAATCCAATTATCTTTCGAGCCCCGGTAAATAATATCGGCACTGGCGGGCAAAATATTAAAAGCTCCTTTATTAGCATCGGCTAAACCTTCGTCGATCAGGGTGAATATTCTGTCGTAAATGGTAGCACCGTTTTCAAATGATGGGTCGGTAATGGTTCCGCCCTGCGAAGCTTCCGAAAACGGTACATCGCCCCACATATCTACCATCAGGCTATAAATATAGGCTTTTTGCAGTTTGGCAATGGCCACGTAATCCCAGCGCTGCTGCGTGGTTCCTTGCGCAATAATTATTTCCAAATCGTTCAGGGTCTGGGTGTATAAGCCGTTCCAGGACTGCTGGTAAGTGGTGCCGTCCTGGAAGTTGCGGCTGGTGGTAGCGCTATACAGATGTTGCACCAGAATAGAAGTACCCTGGTTTACGTCGCGCAGGGCACCGGCCATAGATACCTGGGTAGCCGGCAACAATAAATCCAATACCGGGGCTGTGGGGTTATTCGGGTCCTGGTTAATATCCACAAAATCTTTACACGAACCAGCTAAAAAGAGTAAACCCACTAAAAAAGCAATTTTTATTTTAGGAATATATTTCATCGTTACAAAAGACTAATTGTTAAAACAACCGGTTAGAACGTTACCCGCAGGTTTACCCCAAATCTTCTGGTAGAAGGAATCCCGATAAAATCGAAGCCTTGCGAATTGCCGGCACCCAACGAACTGGTTTCGGGATCGAAGTTGAGGTATTTCGGGAAATTAGGTGCCAGGTACCATAAATTGCGACCACTGAATGAAATGGAAAGGGAACCAAAAGGCGTTTTGCTTAGCCAGGTGGTGGGCAATTGGTAACCCAACGAAACTTCGCGCAGGCGGAAAACCGTGGCATCTAAAATATTTACCTCGTCGGCCCCGCCCGGGCCAAAGCCGCCGGTGAAATAATAATCGGCCACGGCAATTCCAATGTCGTTCGGAATTTTATTGCCTTCGCCATCCAGAAGTGGCTGTAAAGTATTTACATCACCCAGCACACCCGGTCCCACCAGAATCAGTTCCCGTTCTTCGGTATCGCGGGTTACGCCACGGCTCAGCAATTCGTAAGCCGTGAAGGAGTACATATCGCCGCCTTGTTTCCAATCGAATAAAGCACTTAAGGTAAAGTTCTTAAACTGGAAAGTATTTGTGAGTCCCCAGATAAAATCCGGATTTGGGTTACCAATGGCTTCGGTACGGCCACTTAAAATGGGTTTACCAGTGGCGGGGTTAACCAGCACATTGCCTTCATCGTCGCGGGCGTAGGTAGAGCCCCGAATTAAGCCGTAAGGCCGACCAGCAATGTGCACGCTGCCTAAATCAGAGAAGCCGCCGTAAGGCAATTCAGTTAAAGAACCTATATCTAATACGGTATTCCGGTTGCGGGTAAAGGCCGAGGAAATATCCCAGGTAAAACCACTGGGAGTTCTTACGGGCGTAGCATTAAAGCCTATTTCTACGCCTTCGTTCTTCGATTTACCTAAATTAATTACTTTTTGGGAATAGCCGGAAGAAGGCACCGCATTAACGGTAAAGATCTGAGACGTGCTTATTTTATTATAGTACGTTACATCTAAGCCAATGCGGTTATTCAGGAACTGCAATTCGGTACCTAGCTCCAGCTCCGTAATAAATTCGGGTTTAAGATTGGCATTGGCCAATAAATCGGACTGCGTAAGAATACTTTGCCCGATAAAAGGAGCCGAAATAGTACCGCTGCCAGAAGAGCCAGCCCCCAGCACCGGGTTGGCAATGTAGAAATTCTGCGTTTGGTAAGGCGTTGCCTCGTTGCCTACCCGGGTGTAACCTGCCCGTATTTTCCCAAAGGACAACAATGAAGGTGGCAGAGCCATTAACTGCGTAAATATTAAAGAAGCACTGACCCCGCCGTATAAATAACTCCGGTTATCCGCCGGCAACGTAGAAGACACATCGTTGCGCCCTACCAGATTCAGGTAAATAAAATCTTTGTAATCGAGGGTAATATCGGTAAAGAAAGCATAATACCGTTGTTTAAAATTATTCCGGTTGTAAGGCAAAGACCGCGGAATGGTAGTGCTGGTGTTGTTGAGCGAGTTAATGCCCCGGAAAATAATGTTATCGCCAAAAGAAACCTGCCGCTCCGTTAAACGCTGGTTTATGTTGTTACCCAAAATAAATTTTAAGCCAATATTTGGGGTAAGCCGCTGGTTAGCCGTTAGCAACAAAGTATTGTCTAATTCCTGGCGGTAAATATTATCGCTGGTAATATTCCCGTTCGGGAAATAATCGCCGCCCTTACCGTTTATAACCATGCGGCGGTCGGTGTAGGCATTAAACCCAATAGTGTTTTGCACATTTAGCCAAGGCAAAGGATCAGCTCCTAATACCAGGTTACCGTAGTACCGGTCTACTTTACTTAAAGAAGGGCTGTTGTAAACCGACCAATACGGGTTATCGGTACCCACCCGATCGTACACATTATTACCGTTAAGAGGGTTGGTATACGGGAAACCGGTTAAATCGTAGCTAGTGGGCACAAACATCAGGATATCCATAATGGAGTTAACCACCGCCCCACCCGATGCAGTTGCCGTAGATAACTGCGGCGACGTTTGGTCGGTATTTACATAATTTAGGGCGCCGCTTACATAAAATTTGTTTTCCAGCTGCGCATTACCGCCAATGTTAATAGAAGTGCGGGTAATTTCGTTTTCCGGCACCACGCCCTGGTTGGCCGTGCGGGATAAGCCTGCCGTAAAATTTCCTTTTTCGCTCCCGGTAGATACAGAAATTGCATTTTCTAACACACTGCCGGTCCGGAAAAACTCTTTAACATTGGTCTCAGAAAAAGATCGATAAGGCACCTGAATAGGAATGCCATTGGCATCGTAAAACTCCGGAAAAACGGCTTGGCCGTAGCGGCTAATGGCTAAGGGATGCGGTACCGTAGCCCGCCCCGGGAAAAACTGGGTAGCGGCATAAGGTGGCCCCCAGGAGCCAAATACCCCGCCCCGGTAATCGAAGTTTGTTCCTTGGCCGTATTTAGTTTGATATTCCGGCAAGCCCGCCACCGTTTCCAGAGAATAAGAAGTGTTATAAGCAATTTCCAGGCCCTTGCGACTTTGCTTTTTGCCAGATTTGGTAGTAATAATAATAGCACCGTTGGCGGCCCGCGAACCGTACAAAGCAGCGGCAGCGGCACCCTTCAGTACGGTCATACTTAATATATTATTCGGGTCCAGGTCAAAAGCCCGGTTGGTAATAGTTGCGCCACCTACCGTTCCGTCGGTGCTGCCAAAGCTAGAGTTGTCAAAGGGCACCCCATCTACTACAAACAAAGGTTGGTTATTGTTACCCAAAGAAGAATTGCCCCGGATATTAATATTGGTAGCGCCTCCGGCCGCCCCACCCGAGCTTTGAATATTTACCCCCGCTACTTTACCGGTAAGTGAGCGCACCGGGTCCGGCTCTGATTTTTGGGCAATTTTATTTGCATCCAGCGTCGTTACAGCGTAACCCAAAGCTTTCTTTTCGCGCTGAATACCCGCCGCTGTTACTACTACTTCGCCGAGTTGTTTGGTATCCTCGCCCATTTTAACATGAATGACCGATTGATTACCAATAACAATATCACGGGAGGCGTAGCCAATAAAAGAAAAAGTTAAAGTACCTCCGCTAGCCGGAACCACTAATTTATAATTACCATCAGTATCAGAAGTTGTACCATTGTTTGTACCTTTTAATAATACACTTACTCCTGGTAAAGCTGCACCATCTTCCGAAGAAGTAACTTTACCCGAAATGGTTTTTTCCTGGGCAAAGAGCAAGTTATTGGTTCCAATCCAAAGCAGTAAGGTTATTAAACCAAGTAAAACTTTTTTCATACTAATTGCTTAAGGGTGAAATAAAGGACGTAAAATTCTTGTTAAACCGCTTTTCCAGCAGTTAAGGCAATAGGTTAAATCGATGATGGTAATAGTTGCTGCGGTTAAAGTAAAGCCATGGATTTTCACCCAAGCTTCTGGCTATACCCAGGTAAAGCATTTTCCGGATAATGCTTAAGATAGTTCTAATCAAACCAATCTCCCTGGCTGGATTAAATAATTACCGCGGTGGGGGTGCGATAAAAAAATGAATAACCTAGCTTTAAAATTCTATTTATTTGATAAAGCTTAAAAATACAGTTAATTAAAAATCAGTTTGGTACCTACGCTAATGTATGATTCAATTGCATCAGGCATTTATTTTATTACTTTTCTGGTTCTCTTTAAGAAATTAGGCAGTTAAAATATATAAATAAATTATCCAGGTAAATTATCAGATATTTTGTTTTGACTACTTATTCCAAAAATTTTCGGGACTGATACTTTTGCTGCTTCTGTAACGAGCAAATTAAAGTCGGATTTTTGCTGCATATTTTTCATTTGTACCAATCTTAATTTATTTAAAAATATAAGGTTAAAGAAAACCAGCGCGCAAACACTTAATTAAAAAATATCTACCTTAAAGTAATTTCTGTTGTTTATTTTTTAATCAACTACAGAAGTAAATTAAATAATTATAATTCATAAAAAAAACTATTTTCCATAATTAATATTAATTTTTAATCTATTTATTTTATTTATTATCACTTTTACACTAATCGCTGTCAAAAACCTGGGCTTATCTGGCATACTGGTGCTTTATTTTATATTACGCTATTATTTTAAAATCTGAATCAACACCAGATAAAATCATGCTGTATATTTAATAAATAGGAACGGCTAAATCGAAGGATTACATGGTTAAGCTTTTTGCCGCTACGCTCTTAAAAAGAGATAAGAAACCTGGAGTAAAGTTTAGTTTACATTATATATAAATACTATACCTGGGTTTAAATTATTTCAGCTTTCCTTATTATCTCTGGACATGCCTAAGAGAATAAGGAAAGCTGCAATAACTTTAGATATTGTTTCTTTAAACTAAATCCAGAATTTTTTCTGATGAATGTAATTCTCGACGGCTTCCGGCACCATATAGGTAATAGATTTGTGCTGGCGCACACAATCGCGGATTAGCGTAGCCGAAATATCCAGCATGGGCGCTGGAATGATTTTTATTTTGGGATGGCCTTGCAGCGTATAGGCTGGCGTGCCGGCACGCGGGTACACGTAAACTTCGAAAAACTCGAGCAAGCGCTCATAATTTTTCCATTTAGGGAAAGACGGCAAATTATCTTCACCAATAATTAATACAAACTGGTACCCCGGATATTTATCCTGGAGGTAAGTTAAGGTATCGATGGTATAGCTGGGGCGGGGCATTTTAAACTCTACATCCGAAATGCCCAGGCGGTCGTTTTTATCTATGGCCAGCGATGCCATGTGTAACCGATCGAATTCATGCAGCAAGCTGCTGCTTTTTTTAAACGGATTTTGCGGCGACACCACGTACCAAACGGCACTTAAATCGGTATTATAGGCCATGTAATTACCTAAAATTAAATGGCCCATATGAATGGGATTAAACGAACCGAAAAGCAGCCCTACTTTCATACCCGGCTTTAGTTGTTGATAAAATTATTTACCAACTCCTCGGCTTCTTTAAAAGCATCTGCCAGGTTTTCGTTTACAATTACCGCATCAAATTTATCTTCGAAACTTAGCTCAAACTTAGCTTTAAAAACGCGGCTCGAAATGCTCGAAGCCGAATCGGTTTGGCGAGCCTGTAAGCGTTGGCTTAAAATTTCGATAGAAGGTGGCTTTACAAAAATGGCAAGCGCCCGATCTTTGTAAAACTCTTTAATCTTTAAGCCGCCTTTTACATCTACATCCAAAATGGCGTGGTGCCCCAGGCTCCAAATGCGCTCTATTTCGGTTTTAAGCGTTCCGTAAAAAGCCCCTTCGTATACTTCTTCCCATTCAACAAAAGCATCCTGCTCAATTTTCTGGCGAAATTCTTCGGGGGTAATAAAATAATAATCTTTGCCGTTTACTTCGGCGCGGCCGCGTTTATCGCGGGTACAAGCCGAAATAGAAAAATCCAGGTTTGGAATTGTCTGCAGCAGATGTTTTACAATAGTGGTTTTGCCGGCACCGGAAGGAGCCGTAAATAGTATAATTTTACCTTGCATCAGGGTTTAAACCGTGGCTTTGATAACCGTTTGGATCGAAGACATTAAATTAGTGGGCACTACTTTGCGCTTAATGTTGTCGCGCAAGAAACGCTTCAACTGCTCGTGTTTCTGGTGGGCGGCAAAACACTCTTTGCAGGTTTCAACGTGGGTAAAAAAATAGGTTTTATCCTCATCAGAGGCTTCCCCGTCAATGATTATATCCAGCAGCGATACTATTTTATCACAATCTGGATTTGCACCGGCATTGGCGGTTGCTTCATTAGGCTTAGTAGCAATTGTCTTCATACTTAACGTTTAGTTATTCTTCATTTTCATCGTTATTATATCCCATAGTTTTAGCATATCCTTCCAGTTTCTCTTTCAGGAAATTCCGGGCCCGGTGCAATCGGGAACGAACCGTCCCGATGGGTATATCCAGAATTTTTGCCATTTCTTCATAAGTAAAACCTTCTAAATCGCAAAGAATAATTACAGTTCTGAAATCTACGGGTAAGGAATTTAGCGCACTTGCTACCTCATCGCCAATCAGTTCCTGCACACTCTGGGACCGCATATCGGAGGTAGAGGCTATTTCCGCATCTCCATCGTTCCCTTCGGTGTTATAATAACTTTCTACTTCACTATAATCAACTTTGGCTGGTTGTTTACTCTTTTTCCGAAAATCGTTTATAAACGAATTCTTCAGTATCCGGAACAGCCATGCTTTGGCATTAGTTCCTTGTTCAAAATATTCAAAGAACCGGTAGGCCTTCAAATAGGTCTCCTGGACGAGATCGTTGGCATCATCTTCGTCTAAAGTTAACCGAAAAGCAAAGTTATAGAGCGGATCGATGATCGGCAAAAGCTCTGCCTCAAATCGCGCATCTTTCTCTTCTTTGCTGAGTTGACTCTTTTTTTCGTCGCTCATTGGGTTAAATGTATGCTTTAGTTTACGTAAACAGATACCTATACGCAAATAAACAAAAATATATTACACGGCTAATACGTTATTTTTATGATTAGTAACCGTAACTTCTATTTAAATTTAAAGATTTACTTTAATTTTAAACCTCTGCTGGTAAATTTTATCTAATTATTCCGGTTTTGCCCTGTTGCCGCAAAATTAAACAAAGTAAGCGTATCTGCCCGCTTGGCTGTTATAAATAACTGGTAAAACTTTTAATCCCGGTAAAAACCACTTTGTTTTCGGAACCTTAACACCTGTTTCTGACTACTTTAATAAACCTGAAAAATTTGGGCATGCCCGCTTAAATTTCTGGTTTCTGGTTACAGGTAAAGGCACTATTTAGAAAGTTCAGCTTTAAAAATTACCTTTGTGGTATTTCTGATACAATTCAGAACTTTTTGCCCCGCATGCAACCGAGTTTAAGCCAACCCATCAGTGCTATTATTCCCACTAAAAACGAAGAAGCAAATATTGCCGAGGCCATCCAGGCGGTGCATTGGGCCGACGAAATTCTAGTAATTGATTCTTACAGTACTGACAATACCGTAGCCATTGCGCAGCAATTGGGGGCCAGGGTACTGCAACGGCACTTTGATACCCATGCCCGGCAAAAAAATTTTGCCATTAACCAGGCTACACACAATTGGGTTTTTATATTAGATGCCGACGAGCGCGTACCAACGGCTTTAATTACGGAAATAAAAAATATATTAACCCAATCTGCCACCGATAAAGTAGCTTACTGGATAAAACGAGTTAATTATTTTATGGGCCAGCAGGTAAAGTACAGCGGTTGGCAATACGATAAAGTTATCCGGTTATTCCGGAAAGACCAATGCCACTATCCTGAGGTGCAGGTACACGAAGAAATACAGGCCACCGGTGCGGTAGGACAGTTGCAAAATAAATTGGAACACTACACCTACCGCGGGCTCGGGCAATATTTAGAAAAATGGGACCACTATACCTGGCTTTCGGCCAAAGACCGCGGTAAAAAAACCGAACAAGTTACTCTCTACCATCTGGCTCTTAAACCTTTTATCCGGTTTTTCCGGCATTACGTGTGGTTTCGGGGTTTTCTGGACGGCAAAGTAGGTTTTATTATAAGTTATATGGCGGCTGTTAGTGTTTTTATGCGGTACCTGAAGTTATGGCGCCTGCAGGAAGGTGAAAAAGAATAAAGCGCATGAAAGTACTGCATTTAAGTTCGGAGAAAACCTGGCGCGGCGGCGAGCAGCAAATTGCTTACCTGCTGCAAGAGTTACCTAAACACCAGATCTCAGTTTACGTAGCCTGCCGGCAAGGCTCAGCATTCGAAAAATATTGCCAGGAAAATAATATTGCCCATGTGGCTTTACCTTTTGCGAATGAAGTTGATTTAATTACGGCGCAAAAAATAAAAAATTATTGCCGGCAACACCGCATTGATTTGGTGCATGTGCATAGTGCGCACTCCCATGCCCTAAGTGTTTGGGCCGATATATTGGGCAATCATTTACCTATAATACTAAGCCGGCGCGTCGATTTTCCGGTAAAAAGCAACTGGCTCTCGCATTACAAATACAACTACCCCGCTATCCGGAAAATAATTTGCGTATCGGATAAAATAAAGGAGGTAATGGCGCCGGCGCTTAAACAGCCGGAAAAACTGGTTACTATCCACAGCGGCATTGATTTAGCCCGTTTTGAAGAAAGTTACCGCAACGGCAAACTGCACGAAGAACTGGATTTGCCCCTGAGTACTTTTTTAATCGGCAACGTATCGGCCATTGCGCCGCACAAAGATTATTTTACGTTTGTAGATACCGCTACCCAATTAATTAACCAGGATTTAGAAGCTAAATTTCTGATTATTGGCGATGGTCCTTCGCGCCCCGAAATTGAAGCCTACGTAGCGCAGAAGAACATGCAAAAGCATATTTTGTTTTTAGGTTTCCGGCACGATATTCCCGAAATATTACCCGAACTGGATGTATTTTTAATTACCTCTGAAACCGAAGGTTTGGGCACCACAATCCTGGATGCTTTTGCCTGCCGCGTGCCCGTGGTAGCAACGGCCGGTGGGGGTATTCCCGAAATTGTAAAAAATAACCAAACCGGTATGCTGGCTGCCGTCCGTGATAGCGATATGCTGGCCACTCACGTCCTCAATGTACTCACCATCGATTCCTTACGCTCCCGGTTAATATCTAACGCCACCGAATTCTTAAATGGCTTTACCAAAGAACAAACCGCTCTTAAGACCTTAGCCGTTTACCAGGAAATTTTAGAAAATAAGTAGCTAGATTCTTATTATAACCTATTTATTTTTTACGGTGCAACCTTCTGGTAGCCTAGGGGCTCTTACCTGTAAATACACCACACCCCTCTATGAAAAAAATAATCCGCATGGCTTTACTTAGCCTCATTGGCCTTTCTTTTTTTGGCTGCACCGAAACAGAAGACATTATTTCGGTTTGTTTAAGCGGAAAAATAATAGATTACAATTGCGGCAGAAAGCCGGTAGTACAAATCCTTACCCCTAATGCCCGGATTGGTGTTAAAGTACCCGTGGGTGATGGTACAAAAGAAGTTGAAAACGTGGTACAAGTTAATAATTTACCACCTGAATTTAACAAACCCGGTATAACCTTCTATTTTTCTTTCCGGCTGGCAAAAGAAGACGAAAAAGATATGGGTCCCTGCCCGGCTATTTATACACCCTACGATGTTCCGCAACTCATGGTAAACGGCATCTGGGAGCTACCCTGCCCAGATGATGATGATTGGGATTAAAACAGGAAAGCCAGGCAAATGCCTGGCTTTCCTGTTTTAAATATGTAATCCGCAAAAATTAGTAGCGGTAATATTCTGGTTTAAAAGGCCCCTGAACATCTACCCCAATGTAATTGGCTTGTTTATCGTTCAGTTCTTCTAACTCTACCCCAATTTTAGCTAAGTGCAGGCGGGCTACTTTCTCATCTAAATGCTTAGGCAAAGTATACACTTTGTTTTCGTAAGCGGCGTTGTTCGTCCATAATTCTAACTGGGCCAATACCTGGTTGGTAAAAGAGTTAGACATTACAAACGATGGGTGACCAGTGGCACAACCTAAGTTTACCAAACGACCTTCGGCCAAAACAATCACGTTTTTGCCATCGATGGTATACATATCTACCTGCGGCTTAATTTCGTCTTTGGTGCTGCCGTAGTTATTGTTTAACCAGGCCATATCAATTTCGTTATCGAAGTGGCCAATGTTACAAACTATCGCTTTGTCTTTCAGGGCACGGAAATGCTCTTCCCGGATAATATCGCAGTTACCGGTAGCCGTTACCACAATATCAGCTTCTTTAATAGCGGTTTCCATTTTCCGCACAGCAAAACCATCCATGGCGGCTTGCAGGGCACAAATCGGGTCAATTTCGGTAACAATTACGCGGGCACCAGCACCCCGTAAAGAAGCCGCCGAACCTTTTCCTACGTCGCCGTAACCAGCTACAACGGCTACTTTACCCGCCATCATTACGTCGGTAGCTCTCCGGATAGCATCTACCAAAGATTCTTTACAGCCGTATTTGTTATCGAATTTAGATTTGGTAACGGAGTCGTTGATATTAATAGCCGGCAAAGGCAATGTACCTGCTTTTACGCGCTCGTATAAGCGGTGTACGCCGGTAGTGGTTTCTTCCGAAATACCTTTAATACCAGCAGCTAACTCCGGGTAACGATCCAAAACCATATTGGTTAAGTCGCCGCCATCGTCCAGAATCATGTTTAAAGGCTTACGATCTTCGCCAAAGAATAAAGTTTGCTCAATACACCAGTCAAATTCTTCTTCGTTCATGCCTTTCCAGGCGTAAACCGGAATACCGGCCGCGGCTATAGCAGCAGCAGCATGATCCTGGGTAGAGAAAATATTACAAGACGACCAGGTAACTTCGGCGCCCAGTTCAATTAACGTTTCGATTAATACGGCCGTTTGGATAGTCATGTGCAAACAACCGGCAATACGGGCACCCGCCAGTGGTTTAGAGGCGCCAAATTCTTCCCGGATAGCCATCAGACCCGGCATTTCAGCCTCGGCCAATCTTATTTCTTTCCGACCCCACTCGGCCAGCGTAATATCTTTTACTTTGTAGTTAACGAAAGTTTCAACCATTGTTTTTATCTTTTTGAGATGCGAATTTACAAAATTAGGTTCTGAACTCCAAAGGCTCATATATACAGGCAATTAAATACTTATTATAGACTTTCAAGACGCTGGCTAATATTTTCATATTATTGCTTAAAGTCCCTACAAACCAGCCTCATAACAAAAGTAAAACAAAAGAGTTTAATCTGCACAGAATAAAACACAAAACTCCACCCGGTTTTGTGCCAGGCAGAGTTTTATATTTAGCGCAGCAGATAGCCGGTTAATTATTTACAATTACCTGGGCGCCCAGGGTATTGGTATTTCCGGCCGGTGGTGCCACGTAGCCGCGGGCAAAAACGGTGTATATTTTTCCGTTTTGCAAGGCTACACCGGGTAAATCCAACACCACCGTATTAGTTCCGGCTAATCTAACTTCCAGGTTATAAGTGGTGGCATCTACCGGGGTAAAATCGGTAGCCGATTTAAAACTGCGGTTGCTAAACAAAACCGGCCCGTTTTTAACCGCAATATCTACGGCCGGCGCACCCGGTGATAAATGGACAAACCGTACGTGGGCTTTGCCCGAAGCCGGCGCCGCTAAATTATCGGTCAGGACCAAAGCTTCTATATTAGCCAGGTTATTGATAGCAAACACCGAATAACTTTTATCAGCTTCCAGGTTGGCATTGGCGTTAATAACCGAGGTGGTGGTACCGGCCGCATTTACTTTTAAATTACGCTGACCAGCCATTACGGCCAGGTAACCCGAATTATTTGGGAAAGTTAAACCGGCAGAATTAACTTTTTTATCATCTACCAAAACGTCTACGGCAGGCGCGTTTGGCGAAGCGTGTACCACCATTACCCGGGCTTGGGCATTCATCCCATCCGTATCATCGTCGTCGTCGCAAGCAGTAAAGAACAAAGCCGGAAAAATTACCAGTGATAAAAGTTTAAACCATTTTTTCATAATCTTATTTTTTAGTTGATTATTTATATTAAACAAAATTAGAACCGGTATCTATTTATTTTGTTTAACATTATTAAAAAATAATTAAACAAAAATTCATATCGTTTTAGCATATTCTTTTTGATTATTTATTGCTACCTATAAATCGGTTATAAAAGTAATTTTGTGGGGTGAAGAGATTCTAAGGCTGTCGTGAAGCTATTAAAGGGTTTGCCTTTAAATAAAATCGGGAGCGGCTCTAAAGCCACAACAACTCTGAGAGAATACTGATTAATAAAAGATTATTTAATGACTGAGGTAAAGCCGCTTACGTTAGAAGATCAGGAATTTGTAAAAGAACACGAGCTGGCTAATCCGGCCCAATTGCTGCTGCAGGGTAGCCGCTACCGGCATTTACCTTTAAAAGAACTGGTGCATTACATCCAGGCCCGCCAGAAAATAAAACTAAAGCTACCTACCTGGCACCAGAACCTACATATTGTTTACCCCAAAACTTTATCGCTGGAGCAAAGCTCTTCCGAAACAACGGCTGCTTTTAAAGCCAATTTAGTAGGTGGTAATATTTTAATTGATTTAACCGGCGGCTTTGGCATCGACAGTTATTTTTTCGCCCGGCAGGTAAAGCAGGTTATTTATGTAGAGCGCAATCCGGAACTTACTTCCATAGCGGCCTATAATGCCGGGATATTGGGCGCTGAAAATATTACCTTCCATACGGCCGAGGCAACCGCATTTTTGAATACTTACGATGGCTCCGCCGACTGGATTTACCTGGACCCGGCCCGCCGCGACACCCAAAACCAAAAAGTACATCAACTAACCGATTGTGAACCCGATGTACTGGCACTATTGCCTGTATTATGGCAGAAAGGGGAAAATATTCTTTTAAAAACCTCGCCTATGCTGGATATTAACCAGGCCCTTCTGGATTTGCCGCAGGTGCATAAAATTTACGTAATAGCCGTAGAAAACGAGGTAAAAGAAGTACTTTACCATTTAACCGCCCAAGCCGGTATTACCCCCAACATTCAAACGCATAATTTATCCGCAACTAAAGAAAACCAATATTTTGGTTTTAGCTCCGCCGATGAAGAAAACGCAACCGTAACTTATAGCCCGCCCCAAACTTATATTTACGAACCCAATGCCGCCATTCTGAAAAGCGGCGGCTTTAAATCGTTGGCCCAGGCTTATGGGTTAAATAAGCTGCACCGCAACAGCCATTTGTATACTGCCGATAATTTAGTAACCGACTTTCCGGGCCGGATATTCCGGTTAAAACAGATTAGCCGGTACCAAAAGAAAGAACTCCTGCCGCTAATACCCGCCAAAAAAGCCAACATTACCGTGCGCAACTTCCCCGAAACCGTAGCCCAAATCCGCACCAAAACCGGCCTGAAAGAAGGCGGCAATATGTATTTATTTGCTACCACCGATTTAAATCAGAAGCCGGTAATATTGGTTTGCGAGAAAGCTTGAGCGGTGAACAGGATAAATCAAATTTATTTCCCTAAATAATAATTAATCTCAAAACCACTAGCTAAAGCTAGTTACCAGTAGGAAAATTGCCTTACAGAAAGCACTTAAAGTACCATCCTGGCTTTTTTACCCAAAATTGCGTATATTTAATTTATTATTAACTTCATACAGCCTATATGCGCGATATACAGTTAGTGGCAACCACGCGGCCAATGAAAGAAATTCCGGAAGATGAAGATTTTAAATATTGGCTATCCCAACCGGTAGTGGAACGGCTACGGGCAGTAACCTTACTGGTAAGCCAATCGGTTACACCGGGGCAACGCCTGGATAAAACAGTGGTGCTTAAAAGAAAGCTGAAGGCTACCCCGCTATGCGTAGGGTTAGCGCTAGCGCACTACGCATTTTTGTAAAGCCAACCTCCGATTGGCGTAATCTACCTGCCACCGTTCAGGCTTTACCTTAATTGGATTTTAATAGCGTTCACCCTTAGATGGAGCCCTCACAAACCTTAAGAATAAGATAACACAAATCCAACTTCCTGCCTGTAGGGGTACGGGCCCAGGAGAAGATGTTCTCTTCCTTAAATTAATAGTACCCTTTGGTAAACTTCAATTATCAGACGGGTTTTGCGCTGTTTCTAGAAAATTCATTAAATATTATTTACTACCCTTAAAAGGTTTACCCACTACTATTTTATCGCCGGAATCGTCTACTTCAAAAAGATTGGGAATGCGGATATAACGCCCGTTGACACTTTTGTGGCTATGAACCGCCATTAGTAATTTTCCGGAGAAAGTGCGGAACAACATGCCATGGCCAAAATTTGGCGGCGTAATCAGCTCTTTTTCCTGAACCCAGGGGCCATCTAAAGTTCCGTTTTGGGAGTAAGCCACGCCTTGCGCGTAAACATCGTGTATCCAGCTGGTCCAAATCATACCCAGTTTTCCGGTTCGGGTACGAAAGACGTAAGGGCCATCCGTTACTTTGTTTGGTACATTATTGCCATCGGCGTTGCGCTCCTTACTCCACGGCGAATCACTGGCCCGGAAAAGAACTTTCCCCTCTCCTACGGTACCGCTTAAATCTGGTTTTAAGGCTATTTTTTCAATGGTTCCATTCCAGTTTTGCAGCCATTCATAACAGTAAAGCATGTAAGGTTTGCCGTCTTTGTCTACCCACAGGGTATTATCCAGGGTGGGTTTGTCGGCGGGCAGATAAGCAGGATCTTGCATGGGCACAAAAGGTCCGTCGGGTTTGTCGCTCACTAAAACATGGCAGGCGCGGCGTTCAATTACATTTCCTTTTACCGTATCAATTTTTACCTCCCGGTTAGTAAAGGTGCCAAAGTAATAATATTTTCCTTTGTACGGATGCAGTTCTGCTGCCCAAATCATGGGGTTCTTGCCCATCCAAGACGCAGGGTCATGCTGTACTACCCGGTAAGGACCAGTCCATTTTGCTAAGTCTTTGCTTTTCCACAACATCCCGCCGGTACCGGTCATATAATACATCTGCGTTTGGGGGTCGGCCATTATAAAAGGGTCGCTCAGCCGGATGGAGTCTAAGGGCACATCATGTCTTACGGTCGGGGTTCTGTTTTGCGCGAAAACCAGGGGCAGGTTTAGGCTTAGTAAGGTTAGCAGGAGTAAAACTCTTTTATAAACCATTGTGTGTTAAAGTTTAACCCAATTTAGTACTTTATTTCTTTCTCTTCCTGAACGTCAGAAATAAATAGTTAAAAATAATGCCCCCAAATTTACCATCCCTCCTAAAACCAGTGGGGAGCTTTCAGCACATCTGAAAATATATACCTAATTTTGTCAGCTACTTAGTTGCTAGAGGCACCTGTTGGAAGAATCAGCAATATATGTTCCCACAAAGACTAATAGCTAATAACGAAACCTTACTTTGCCCGGCTGGTCCATTTATTATCTTGCAGCCGGAAACGCCAGGGTAGCAACGCATCGGTACCGGCGTAAGCCACACCTACCCGGGGGCTGGCGATTATTTGGTCATCAGAAATAATATTTTGGCGGTCTTCCAGCCAGATAAGGTTACCGGTTAAATTGGTGCCGTAATGTTTTTTATTTATACCCAAAGCTATGGTTACCAACCCGGGACCAGCGGTAAGTTTGGGCGTGATTTTAAGGTGGTTTCGGCGCAGAAGCATTTCCGGAATACCCTCGGTGGGTTCAATGGCCCGGATTAAAACGGCATCGGCTTTGCCGGCTACATTGGTAATAATATTGAATAAGGTGTAAATGCCGTAAATTAAATAGGTATACGCCACGCCGCCCTGGTGGTACATAATCTCGGTGCGGGCGGTACGCTTACCCGAATGCGAATGACAAGCCAAATCGTTCTCGCCAGCGTAGGCTTCCGTTTCTACAATTAGGCCACCGGTTAAAACCCCATCAATACAAGTAAATATATACTTCCCGATAAGTTCTCTGGCAATTTGTACTACATCTGGCCGGGTATAAAATTCAGCAGGGAGTTTCGTCATCAAAAATAAAATGGCAAGTGAATAAGGGAATTATTCGGATAATTTGCTGAATAGTTTTAACAACACCTTATAGCCAGTATAAAAAGAAATAGCCTTAAAAAAGAAAACCCGGCAGTTTTGTAGAGCTGCCGGGTTTTATTACCAGAAAAGTTATTATTTATTCGAGAAATATACCCAATCGAGGTTAAATAAATTTTGCTGCTTGTTTTCGGGATTGGCAAACACAAAGTAAATAGTTTGCGGGCCATTTTGCAGGCCGGTAAGCGGGGCGGTTAATTCATGCCATTCGGTTTTCTTGCCGGCCGGTATAGTTAGGGTACTCACCAAAGTGCCATCGGGTTTACCTAATCGCACCTCTATTTTGCCGCCTGCGCCGCTGGTTAAAACGCGGTATTTCAAATTTTTGACCTGGGCTAAATCCAGTTGGTTAAATTTAACAAAACTGTTGTGCTTAATATTGGTAGCATAAGTTAAAAACTGCGTGGTGTTGGTGCCTAAGCGCACGTTGCCTTCGTCGAAATCTTCTATCTGCACCAGCGGGTTGCGCAAGGTAAAGTGGCGGCGGGCCTGCAAAGGTTCTATGCCGTTGGCCCCGTTATCGGTATAGCTGGCGAGTAACAGGTACGAGCCTTCGTTGCCTTTGCCCACATGCGCTGTTAAAGGTAAGGTGCCCTGCAACGGCAAAGTAGCGGCTGTTTCTTTTAAAGATAAAATATATTGCACAATTTCCTGCGCGTCGTTTGGCGATAAATCGGGGTGGGCCGACATGGTACGCTGGCCCCAATTGCCGCTGCCACCTTTAATAATTTTCTGGGCCAGTTGGGCCGTGGCACCGGTTTTGCCGGCATACCGGGCGGCTACGGCGGTATAGCTGGGCCCAACCGAAGCTTTATCTAAGGCATGGCACGCTTTACAATCTAAATTGGCGAGCAAGGTTTGGCCTTTTAGATATTGCATATTGCCCGGCCCCTGGGGGTTGGTAAGCGCCACGGCAATATCTTTGCCCCGCGGCATAAAATTAAAAGTTACCTGTACGCGTTTGGGGTCGATATTTTTATCTTCTACATCGCTTACTTTTACTTTATAATCGAGTTTGGTGTTATCCCAGTAAAAAGTTTGGTTAGCGGTAGTGGCCATTTGAATTTCTGGCGGGGCATTGCCGGCTTTTAGTTGCACGGTGGCCGTGTTGCTTTCGCCGTGGTTGTCTTTTACGGTTAAGGTTACCGGGTACACGCCGGGCTTTTGCAAGGTGTAGTTAAGTTTTTCGCCGGTAATTTCCTGGCCATCTATACGCCAGCTAAATTGCAATTGGTCGTTGGGGTCGTAATCTTTAGAGCCGGCCGCCGACAAACTTACATTAAAAGGCACGGCATCGTTTAATTTATCTACCTGAATATTGGCCACCGGCCGGCGGTTACCTTCGGCGTATTCTATCCGGATTAAGCGGGCATCGGCGTTTTTCGCGAACCAGTTGCTGCCGTACTCCAGAATATAAATCGAACCATCAGACGCAAACTGCATATCGGTAGGCGCTACAAAGGTCAGGTGGTCCAGAAAAGGCTCCATGCGCAAATAATTATCATTCTCGTCGAGGGTAACGGCCATAAACCAGCGTCTTACCCAATCGTAAATAAACAGCTTGCCGTTGTAATAGTCGGATAATTTGTATTTGGCCTGCGCGAACAAACTGCTGTAATAAACCGGCCCGGCCATAGCGGTTTCGCCGCCTTTGCCTACCAACGGAAACTTTTTTGAAACGCCATCGCCGTACCAAATCATAGCGGGCTGGGCCGGAGGCAACTCACGCAAACCGGTATTATTCGGCGAATTATTCAGCGGCTTTTTGGGGTCGAAAACCGTGGGACGGATTTTTTTGGTGGCGTAATCGTAGTACGGAAACACCTCGTTGTTGCCCAAAAAATAAGGCCAGCCAAAAAAACCGGGTTTACGTGCCTGGTTTATTTCGTCGAAACTTAAAGTTCCTTCCGATGCTGGCACTTTGGTATCGGGCCCAATGTCGCCCCAGTATACGTAACCATTTTTCGGGTCTATGGAAAAGCGGTACGGGTTGCGGTGGCCCATGGTATATATTTCGGGACGGGTTTTGGGCGTGCCTACCGGAAATAAATTGCCGGCCGGAATAGAATACGTGCCGTCGGGCTCGGGTTTAATGCGCAATATTTTACCGCGTAAATCATTCGTATTGGCGGCCGTTGCCTGGTCGTCGGCCAGTTGCCGGCCCAGGCGTTCATCAATCGGAATATAGCCTTCTGTATCTTCGGCGTTGGTGTTATCGCCGGTCGATAAATACAATAAACCATCGGGGCCAAAAGCCAGGTAACCGGCCATGTGGCAGCAATACTGCCTTTGGGTTGGAATTTCGAGTAATATTTTTTCGGATTCGCGGATTAAATTGCCGTTGCGCAATTCCATACGCGACAACCGGTTAACGGCTTTCTCGCCGGCTACGGCATAGTAAAAATATACCCAGTTATTCTGGGCGTAATTCGGGTCGAGCGTTACGCCCAGCAATCCGTCTTCGATGCCACTGAATACATTAAAATTGGCAATGGTTTTGGTTTCTTTGGTAGCGGCTACATACAACTTAACCCCACCTTTCCGCTCTACAAATAATACATCGTAATTAGGTAAAATGGCCATTTGGTTCGGCTCGTCCATGCCCTGGCTTAAAACGGTGTAGGTATAGCGGCTGGCATCGGGCACCGGTAAAGTAGTGGCTTGGCGGTAATCCGGGCGGGCGTTTTTATTTGCCGTGTAAGTTATGGCTTTTTGTAACTGCGCAGAGGTAAACGGTTGCGGCAGCAGTTGCACGTTGCCGTTATCCTGGCGCAACTCCTGGCCCGTTGCAAAAGTATTCCAGGAAGCCAGCCAGGGCCAACCGGTTTGGGCGTGAACCGTATCTTTAATGGCCACCACACCCCCACCGGCCTCCAGGTAGCGTTTTAAAGAAGTAATGGCTTTGTGGTTAAGGGTAGATATCGCCGAAAAAGAAAGTACAATACTGCTGTAGTTGGCCAAAGAATCTTCCGCCAAATAACTTACGTCGTTGGCTTTATTCAGCTGCCAACGCGCCTTGGCCGCTATTTCCTGCAACTCGCTTTCCTGCTCCGGGGCTACGGCATTATAATAAATTAAAACCCGGGTAGCCGGTGCTTTGGTGTTTACGTTCCGTAAAGTGTTTCCGGAAGTGCAGGTAGTTAAAAACGCAACAACCAACAGCAATAATAAACTTATTCTCATTTCGCAAAAATAATAAACCAGACCAGTAATGCTAGAAACCGGCAGCAACAGAACAGACTTTTACTTTAGCATGGTTTTAATAGCCGGTAAAGCTTCTTGCTTGATGGTTGAATGTTGGGTTATTTCCCAGAGGCTTTTCTGTTGGTCTTTCATGGCCAGTGTGCTTACAATCCAGCTTTGGGTCCAGCCGGTTAAGGTACCCCAGGCGCCCCAGCCCGCATCGGCGTTAGAAGCCCAATATTCCCAGCGTTTGTAGTCAAAAGCCCGGAACCAGGCACCATCCAGATCGGGGTGGGTTTTACTTTGCACCTGTATGCGCACCAGAAAATCCGCAATTTTACTTACCGCATCGTGGTACTTTTTATCGTTGGTGGCGGTGGCAGCTTCGTTTAAAGCAAAAAAAGCAAAGTTGGTGGTGTATAACATATCGGCTACTTCGTCGCCGTTTTCGGCAATTAAGGGTGCTTCGTGCTTACCGTAAGCCGCATTGGTTTTAGTAGCGCCGTACTGTCCCGAACCCGCCGCGCCTAATTCTTCCCGGATAGCTCCGGATGCATCTAAATTCTGAAGTAACCGATCGGCCACAGTAGCCAGCCACTGCCGGTGTTGGGGCGTATCTTCTACCCGTACCAACCAGGCTAGCGGCAATATCATGCGGGCTCTTTCCTGCTGAATACCGTTGGTCCATTTCCAATCCGGATATTTTTCCATGGTAATGGCAATGGCCTTTTTGGCCTGGTCGAGCAATGGTTTGTAGCCGGTTTTATCGTATAACCACAAGTAACAAGCCCACATCCAGGCTTCAAAATGCGGATGCGGATTAATAACCGTTCCTTCCTGCACGGCTTTCAGTCCTTGCTTATTTATTTTTGTATCGTCGAGGCGTGGCCCCCGGAAACCATTTTTACCGGTAGTCCGGAAGTTACCCAAAATAGCTTCGGCAATATATTGGTTCCAGCGATTGTCTTTTAAGCCCGCAGCAGCCCCCATGGCACCTAAGATTACGCGGGCATTGTCGTCGCCGTAATACACGTGCGGGTGGGTAGTAGCCCAGCCCACCAGGCCATAAGAAACACTGTTTTTGTCGTTGCGACTACCAGCGCGTAAATTAGATGTCTTAAAAATATAATCGAGTAAGTTGGCAGCTACTTCGTTGTTTTTACGGCTAGGATCGTTTACGGTGGTTAAGGCAAAGGCTACCTCGGCATTACAATCGGCGCGCATCCAGTAACGGTATATTTGCGAACCATCGGCCTGAATACGCGATAGATGCCCTTCCAGTACGCCCAAAGAACCGTCGCCGGACGGTAAAGATAAATCCATGGGCGGCCCGGCCACATCCAAGCCATTGCCTTGTCTTTTCAGAAACAGGGCTTCCCAGGTAGGATGCACAAAAAAGCGGCCGTTATAAAACCAGTCTACTCCTTTTTTCATGGCCTGCTGGGTAGCATTGGCGGGCAGTTTTTCCTGGGCATTAAACATGGGCGCCACTTGCAGCGGCCAATTTTTAAAGTTCCATGGCGTAGTTGGGGCCAGCCACGAGAAAATATGCTCCCAAATGGGGCGTAAATGATCCATCGGGCCAAAACGGCCGGTAATAGAATTGCTTAATTTAGTGGTAGCTACCAAGGTGTTGTTATGCACAAATAACAACGGGTACGTTTCTACGTCAGAAATACCGTACTGCGCCTTATCAAAACCGGCTACTTTGCCCACTACCAATAAAGCCTGCTTACTGTTTGCTTTTACCACCGAGCTGTTATGAATGCCAATCAAGCTCAGCGAATCGGCTCCTTTTATTTTACGGGTGGTAATAATGCCCCGCTCCAGTTGGGTATGCAATAAAGAATCGGTAACGGGCAATTTAGGGGTAGTAGCCGGATACTCTACATACAACTTTAATTTTTTGCGGTTGGCTTGCGCCCATACTTGGTCGGGCAAACTTACTTTTTTCTCAGGATACCCGCCAGCCAGAAACAATACGCCACTTCCTTTTTTTGCTGCTTTAACGGCCTCCAACGGATTAGCATACAATTTATACGTATAATTATTTGCCTCCAGAATAGCCGTAATATCATTTTTACCTTCAGCGCAAATAATAATTTCGTCGCCGGTCTTAGCTACCGCCGGGCGTCCATAAAAACTAAGAAGAACTAATAACAGGAAAATTTTAATATACCCTGAACGCATGTTATCTGGAAGTAAGTAAGTGGTCAGTTTTAAGTAAGAAGTAATAAGTTTTTAAAATATTCGCTTTTAGTTCTATGCATAAATAAGTAGTGTAGGGTTATTTTATCCTGTTACTTAAATATTTAAAGCAAATAATGGTTTGTACAGCCGCGGGTGCCGGCAATTAAACCCAACACCTGTTATTTGGAAATTTATTAGCCGGAACACCCTTACAAAAAGTACTTATTTTGTGTTGTAAAAATGGCATTCATGGCTACCCGGGCCGGATGTTTTTCCCGGCAGGCATTTAATCCAAGCAGGCGCTTATCTAATTTTTTTCGGGCCAGTGGGTTTCAATGCCCTGCGACCGCACCAGACGCTGGAAATCTTCGAGCATGGATTTTTGCTCGCGCACGGCCCGTGGTATTACTTTTTTATCCAGCGCATAGCTCACCAGCATGCCCACCGATTCGCCGATGCTCCACTCTACCGGGTGCAACCGGTAACAACCATTGCTCAGGTGGGTAGTACCAATATTTTTATTCGCGGGCAATATATTTTCCATGCGCTGGGGAATTAAGGCCCCTAACGGAATCTGGAAAGGCAAAGAACCAAAATCTATATAATTATCGCCGCCACTGCTGGGGTGCAGGTCGATGTGGTAATACCCCACGCCTACGCTGTCGTAGAAATCCGGGGCAGTATTGCCGGTTTTTTTACCGGTAATTAAAGCCCGGTTTTCGGCGCCTACGTGTTCTTCTTTTACGGTAAATAAGGCTTTAATGCGGCGCGCTTCGCGTACGTACGGATATTTGGCCAGTCCGTCGGCGGTGCCCATGATATCATTCCGTAACCGTAACCCGGCCCAGCCTTGTTTGCCGTCCGGACGTGGGGCCTCGGTCTGTAGCCAATACAGCAGCGATAAACTTAACTGTTTGGCGCGATCTACGTGTTTTTTAAATTCTTTCTCGCCGCTGGTTAAGTTGCCCAGAAAATAATCGTTTTGCGGCCAGTTTACAATGGTAATATCGCCGGGATAAAAACCAGGTGTAAAATTATCTTTGTTAATAATGCGGCGGTAGTTCCAGAGGTTTAACATATCGCCGGTTTTTTCGCCCAGCGGGTGAAACCCAAGGTTTTTAGGTTTTAAAGTTCTGGGGTCAGAATAATCCAGGTCTAATAATTTACCAGCCCAAGGTGTTTTCATTTTAGGGGTAAAATCCCGCCAGAAATTATATTCTTTGGGTTTATCGATAATGTTGTTGGCTCCGGGCACGTAATCTATGGCATAACAAACCGTAAAAGCCTGGTGGTTATCCGGGGCCGCTTTTTCCGGCGCGTGCAGCTCACCGGTTTCCTGGCGCGACTCGGCTCCGGTTACAAACTCAGTGCCGGTTAAAGGCAATAAATCACCAAGTTCGGTAGCATCCACAAAATACGGGGCGGTAAGTACGGCTTCGTGGCCGCTACGCTGGTCTACGGCTTTTAATGCGCGTACTTTATTCCCGGTAACATCGGCGCTTACCACTTTGTGCTCCAGCAACAAGGTTAACTTTTTAGCACTAATGTAAGGGGCCAGCATTTGGTGTAAAACCGCCAGCGCCACACGGGGCTCGTGGCAAAGTTTAGAAACGGTTCCGTCGCCGGGGTTTAAATTTTTGCGGCTTTTAGCAGCTTCGGTTAAAGGATAATTCCGGATATAATATTCCCGCACGGCTGTCCGGAAATCACGGTAAAGTTTGGTAGCTCCGTGGGTTTCTATCCACATGTGCTCATCGGGCGGTACACCTTGCTGGGTAATCTGGCCACCAATCCAATCGGTTTCTTCGGTTAAGATTACGGTTAAATTATTCCGCAAGGCCCCCAAAGCGGCAGCACACCCACCCAGGCCACCGCCGGCAACTACTACATCGGCGGCATACTCCTGACGGCTTTTTTTAGCGCTAAAACTTCCGGCGGCAGCCTGCGCCGTACCCGGCAAGCTAATTAAACCGGCCGAAGCAACAGCGCCGCTGCCTGCCGATAAGAGTTGAATAAAATTTCTACGCTTCATTTATACGTTAAATTATAAGCTACTTTTAGTTGGTAATTTTTGGCAATATCAGATTGCTTTGGTAAGTAATAAAAGAATCTGGTTCCGATTAAGAAAAAAATATACCTGCGCCACCGTTTTAAACCGGGGCGCAGGCATTATTCAAAAATTTTAAGTGCTTACCAACCCGGATTCTGGCTCAGGTTGGTATTAATATCTCTTTCGGTTTGCGGCACCGGCAACAATTCCAGTTTAGGGTACCAGAAGCGTTGTTCGCGGGTAAAACGCAAACTTTCCTGCCCGTTATAATTTGGAATATTATTTAAATCGTGTACCGGCGTTAATTTAAAGTTAGGCGTTGGCGGCATGGCCGTTGGGCTTTTGGCAATACCCATTACCTGTTGCGGCATTACTACTTCGGCAATTCCCCAGCGCCGGACATCAAACCACCGGAAACCTTCCATGGCTAACTCGGCTACGCGCTCGCGCCGGATAAGCTGGCGCAATTTATCCTGGCTGGTTTGGATGGTTGCTTCTACTTCGGGTTGCCCGGCCCGGCGGCGCACCAGGTTAATGGCCTGAACCACCGAGGCATCTATTTGGTTTTGCTCTATTTTGGCCTCGGCGTAGGTAAGCAATATTTCGGCGTAACGCATTAAAATAAAGTTTACGTAAGCGGCAAAGGCATTTTCGTTGGTTTGGGTGTACTTGGCGTGCAGCAAGCCTACCCCACTTTTAGCCGGACCAAAAGCATTGTCAAAATCGGCATTGGCTTTGGTGGTCCAGGTACCATCGGCGTTCCGGAACGAGGTGGTATTTTTATAAACATCGTACACCAGGGTATTTAAATTCATGCTGATGGTATCGCCCGGCATGGCTACAGTATATTTTAAGCGCCGATCGCGGTTTACGCGCGGGTTGTTAGGGTTGTAAACCGCCGATTCGTCGATGCGTTTGCCATCGCGCGCTTCAAACATATCTACGAGGCGCTGTTGCGGGAACCGGCCCGACTGCCCGCCGGCGGCGCGGGAAATACTACCCAATGGCACCCAGTTCTGGTTAGGTGCATCGGCGTTGGTATACAAAATTTCCCACATAATTTCTTTACCGGCATTGGGTTCCTGCCCGGCTTTGGTAAACAAATCCTGGAATTTAGGATTTAAGCCTAAGCCTGCATTGTCTATTATTTGCTTTGCGCTTTCGGCCGCCAACGGATATTCTTTGTTGTACAAAGCCGTGCGGGCTTTAATACCCAACGCAATGGCTTTGCTTACGCGGCCGCGTTGGGTAGGCGCCCAGGCCAATACCTGGCTAGCGGCATCTAATTCGTCGTAAATAAATTTAATAATATCGGCTTTGGGCGCACGCACCTGGGTATAAAATTCGCTGGGCACCAAAGGTTTGGTAATTAAAGGCGCATCGCCGAACATAAAAACCAGATAGTGGTAAGCCCAGGCCCGGAGTACCCGTGCTTCGGCCTGCATGCGGTTATAGTTGGCTGCCGAAACTTTATCTTTGCCTTTTTCCATGCCTTCGATCATGGTATTGGCCCGCTGAATGGTGGTGTAAGCCAAACGCCAGATACTGGCTGCCTGTCCGTTGAAGGTATCAAAGTTACCTTCGCCTAAGTCTACAGCCCGCATCAAAGCAATATCGGTCCAACCATCCATCATCGACTGGTAAGCCGTGTTACCGGTGTTCCAATAAACCGATTTATAAACGGCGTTTAAGCCGCCGTTCATTTCGGTTTCGTTGTTAAAAAACTCGCCGGTAGCCGGGGCATCTAAAGGTGCTTCGGCCAGGTAATCTTTACACCCCGGCACTACTGTTAAGGCCAGGCATAAAGAAGCTATATATACAATTTTACGTTTCATTATTTTATAAATTAATATTAATGCCCAGGGTATAAGTTTTCATGATGGGGTAGAACTCGCCGCCGGTATCAATTTGTTCGGGGTCGAAGCCGGGGAAGAACTTATCCCAGGTAACTAAATTCTGACCGCTTACATAAATCCGGGCCGATTTTAGTTTTACTTTACTTGCCAGGCTGGTAGGTAAAGTATAGCCCAATACCAGGTTTTTCAGGCGGAGATAAGCGCTGGATTTAATCCAGTAAGAAGAGGCATAATAATTATTCGGGATACTGTTGTTCGTCAGGCGCGGGTAAGCGGCACCGGTGTTTTCGGGTGACCAGAAATCTTCCTGGTATTTAAACATGGTACCCTGGAAACTGGCCGAGTAAAAAGGCTGTGAGCCGGTACCGGACAAATAATTATCGCGTTTACCTACGCCCTGGAAGAAAGCCGTCAGGTCTAAGCCTTTCCACTGTGCTCCCAGGTTTAAGCTGTACTCGTAACGCGGGAAATTATTACCCAAAATAACCCGGTCTTTTTCGTCTATTCTACCATCGGGCACCCCGTTTGGTCCGCTTACGTCGCGGTATTTAATATCTCCGGCCGCAGAGTTGGCGGCCAGGTATGGCGTAGCCGGGTTGCCATCGAGGGCGTTGAATTCTTTTACTTCTTCGTTGCTCTGGAACAAGCCATCGGCAATGTAGCCGTAGTAAGAGTTATAAGCGTAGCCTTCGCGGGTAATTTTAGAACCGCTAATCTGGTCGGTGCCGCCGTTATCAATAATTTTGTTTTTAACATCCGATACGTTTACCTGTACCTGGTAATTAAAATCATTTATTTTATCGCGCCAGCCTGCCGATAATTCCCAGCCTGTGTTGCGCATGATGCCTACGTTTACAAACGGTGCGGTCAGGCCCACGTAACTCGGAATGGGCACCACTTGCAGCATATCTACAATTTCGCGCCGGAAATAATCAGCGGTAAGGGTTAAGCGGTTGTTCAGAAAAGCCAGGTCGGCACCCACATCCAATACTTTAGAAGTTTCCCATTTTATTTCGGGGTTAGCGGCCACCGTTAAAGCGTAGCCGGCGTTAACGGCATTGTTGAAATAATAATTATAGGCCGCGCCCGATTGGAACAAGGAATAGGTAGGATAATAATCCTGGGCACCGCCCCGGGCAATGGCCTGGTTACCCAAAGAACCATAAGAACCGCGGATTTTGGCATCGTTTACAATATTGGCAATGCCGCTCCAGAAATTTTCCTGCGATAAGCGCCAGCCCACCGATAAGCTCGGGAACAAAGCCCACCAGTTATTTTCGCGGAACCGGGACGAAGCATCCCAGCGACCGTTTAACTCCAACAAATATTTTTCGTCGAAATTATAGTTCAGGCGGCCGTACGCCGAAACCATTGCGTACCGGTTTTCGCCGCCGCTCAAGGTTTGCCCGTTGGGGTCGCCGCTATCCAGGTAAGGCCGGTCGGGCGATAATAAATTTTGCCGCGACACATTAATATTGGTAGAGCGGAAATCTTCGGTACTAAAACCACCCAATACGGTAAAGTTATGTTTTTGCAGGGCTTTGGTGTAAGTAGCCTGCGCCCGGAATAAATTCTGATAATTTTCAGAAGTGTTTTCGGTCAGGGAATTTAACGCAGGCCAGGGCCGGGCAAATACCAGGGTATTGTTGCTGGGCTCGGCATTATAAATCTGATACTGGTCGGTAAACTGGCGCAAATGACCGGTATAATAATTAGCGCTATACGTACCTAATATTTCTAAGCCTTCGATGGGCTTGTACGTTAAAGTACCTTTAATAATCCGGGAATCGGTAATGCTGCGGCTAAAACCGCCATCCTCGGCCTGGGCCGCCGGGTTAGCATTCGACCACCCTTCGCCCCACTCGCCGGTATTGTAACGGCCCGGCACAATGGCTGGCAAACCCAGCATATACCGGATAATGGCGGTTGGGTTAGATTGGCCCGGCCACAAGCGGTTAGACCGGTTTAGAACCAAATCCATAGAAGCCGATAATTTTTTGCTTACGGCCACGTCGGTATTAAAGCGCAAGTCGGTGCGTTGGTAATCGGTGTTGGCTGTTAAACCATTCTGGTCCAGAAAAGTGCCGGAGGCAAAAATTTTCACCCGGTCGGTTCCCGCCGAAACATTCAGGTTGTGGTTTTGCATCATCCCATTGTTGGTTAATACCAGATCTTGCCAATCGGTATTAAAACGGGTAAAATTATCGGGTCCCGAGGCCTCGTAAGCCGCAATTTGCTGCGTAAATGCCGGCTGTAAGCCGCTATTGGCCTGGGCAATATCCCAGTAACGCATGTGCTCCAGGGCATTTACCTTTTCGGGCATATCGGTTGGCGTTTGTTTGGCCAGGTAAGCGTTATAGCTAATATTTATGCCTTGCTTACCGCGCTTGGTAGTAACTAATATTACTCCGTTAGCAGCCCGCGAACCGTAAATAGCGGCCGCCGAGGCATCTTTTAACACCGAAATACTTTCGATATTATTGGGGTCGATGGCATCTAAGCTCATTTCTACGTTATCAACTAATACCAGCGGGTTAGAACCGGCATTAATCGAACCAATACCCCGAATCCGGATAGCCCCGGCATCGCCGCCCGGTACCCCCGATTGCTGCGTTACCGTAACGCCGGGTGCCGCACCTTGCAGCGCCAAAGAGGTAGAAGCTACCTGGCGTTTGGTTAGGGCTTCGCCGTCTACCACTGCTACCGAACCAGTTAAGTTTACTTTCTTTTGGGTACCATACCCCACCACTACTACTTCGCTCAGGGCTTTGGAAGATTCCTGTAAAACAACTTTTAATTCAGTGGCGCCACTGGCCGTTACTTCTTTCGTTTCGAAGCCCACAAAGGTAAATACCAAGGTAGCGTTAGCCTGGCTTACCGCCATCTGGAAACGCCCTTCGGTATCGGTGGCAGCGCCATTTGCCGTACCTTTTTGCAACACAGTTACACCGGGTAAGGCCGCGCCATTGGCATCGGTAACCCTACCCCTAATGGTCTGGCTTTGCCCCACGGCCGTAGCTCCCTGGCAAATAATAAGCATGATTACGAGCAGCCAACTCAGTAACCACCTTTGAGTAAATGATTTAGGCATTGTTTTAGGGATTAATGGTTATAAAAGGTGTAAAATATTTTTACTAAAGAATCTATATGCAAGAAGCGGTTTAGCCTCTTATAAAATGGCTGAAATCGCAACCATTGTGTTTGTTTTCACCAGCGCATAAGTCTGGCAAAAGCTTTAGAATTGGTGGTGATAACACCAATAGCGCCCGATTCTTTTTAAAACCGAAATACGAAACAGCTTCCAACATAAAATCGGTACCGGAATAGCGGTTAATATTAGCCAGCATCAAAATACCATCTAGCAACCAAATATTGCGATATAATTTCCCAGCTCCTCCTTTCGACAATATTTATTAATGCCAAAAGGTTTTTTTAACCAACTGATCTGGCTTAGTAATGTCTGCCGGATTTAGCCCCCATTATTTAAGCGCCATCGCTGTTATATCTCGATTTATACCCGTTCAGGCTGAAAAATAAAATATACATGTAACAGGCAACCGGTACCATAAAAGCAATTGCCCAGGTAGCATGGTCTTTTAATAAACCCTGGCCATACGAGATAACGGCCCCACCCACAATAGCTGTAGATAAAATGCCGGATGCCTGGGTTGTGAACCGGCCTAAGCCGTTTACCGACAAAGAAAAGATAATCGCAAACATAACGGAATTGCAAAACCCAACCGCAATCATCGACCAGATGGCCACATAACCGGTAGCATTTATGGAAATGATTACCAAAGTTATAGCCATTACCGCGCAAGCCGCCAGCACAGAAGCCGGACGTAAAATTTTAAGTAAATAAGCGCCAATTAAACGTCCCACCAGCATACTTCCCCAATAAAAAGCCACGTAAGTGTTTGCCTGTTCTTCCGGCACCTGCAGCGTATCAGAGATGTAATTCGTCAGGAAGGTTCCTATCGAAACTTCGGCGCCCACAAAGGCAAATATTGCCCAAGTACCAAAATTCAGATTCCGGAAAGAGAAGATACTTTTTTGGTCGGTGGGAGCCGCATTATTTTTAGCCGGAGCGGCCGCGGTTACGACCGGTAGCTTTAATTTATAAACCACCACGGCAATAGCAATGAGCATCAGCGCAATGCCAATGTACGGATACTGCAAAGCCTGGCTGGATGAAGCCGACTCAGAAAGCCGGGACAAAATAAAATGTGCACCAAACAACGGCGCCGCCGTAGTGCCAATTGAACCCACCGCCTGAATTAAAGTTAACCGCGAAGAGGCGGTCCGGGCCGGACCCAAAACGGTAATGTAAGGATTGGAGGCCACTTGTAATACCACAATACCAATGGCCAGAATAAACAAGGCCGCTAAAAACAATTCGTACAGGTGCAACCATGAAGCCGGCAAAAATAATAATGCGCCCACTGCGGCAATGGCAAAACCCAGCACCATGCCATTTTTATAGCCAATCCGCTCTACAATTTTTCCAGCCGGAAAAGACATCAGGCCATACGTCAGGAAAAAGTAAAACTGCACGAGCGATGATTGGGAATACGTTAAGGTAAACCCTTTTTTAAAGAAAGGAACCAGGGTATCGTTCAGGCAGGTAATAAACCCATTCATGAAATACAACACCGCCAGCGCCACCAGCGCCGGGGTGTAATTTGTATTTTTTTGGTCTGCGGGTTCGGCCAGAACTACCGGTTGCAGCGGTGCATTTGCCATATTATTTTTCCTGCAAGGTTAAATTAGGATATTTTTGTGCAATGGCTTCCAGGGTTTTCCAGCTTTGGTACAAACCGCGGGGAATATGAAAACAGCCTTTCCATTTACCGCCTTTTAAAGGCAACAATACTTCGCCCTGGCGGTTCAGGTAACCAAACCATTCGCCATTTTCAGGATCGGGGAAGTGCTGCCAGGTATAATTATGTAATTTCTCGAACCATTGCCAGCACCGTTCGTCGCCGGTGTGCCAGTAGCCTTTGAGCAACGTTACAATGGCTTCAATGTGTACCCACCATAATTTCTGGTCCCACTCCAGTTGCTGCGGCGGATAACCTTTTACATCCAGAAAATAAAAAATACCGCCGTGTTTTTGGTCCCAGCCGTACTCCAATAACTGAATGGCAATATCTACCGCTTTTTTAATAAGTGCCTGGTCGTTGCGGCGGGTAGCTAAATCCATAATAAACCACATGGCCTCTAAACCGTGCCCCGGATTTACCAAACGACCTTCAAAAGAATCAGAGAACTTACCTTCGGGAGTTACATTTTCCAGAATCAGGCCTAAGTCGGGTTGGTAAAACACCTCCATTACCGTTTGGATACCTTTCTGGATGGTGCTTTCTACCAATTCGGGAGCCAGCAGGTGCTCCATCTCCAGTACCAGGTTACACAAAATCATGGGCAAGGAAAAGCCCTGCAACGGCCGCGTACCCGGATAAGCCTTGGTATAAAGACCTTTGGGATTCTCTTGCCGGCGCAAAATCCGGTGAAAAGTCTCTACGGCCAGTTGACCATAAGCTTTATTATTGGTAGCCTGGTAAAGCTGACCAAAACCCATAGCGGCAAAGCAATCGGAAAAAATATTATACGGCTGCATAAGCGGTTTGCCTTCGCGGGTTAGCGAAAAGTACCAGTTGCCTTCGGCATCCTGGCCGTGGGCTTTCAGAAATTCTGCCCCCTGAATAGCCAAGTCCAGCCACTCCTGTTTTTTCTCGACCTGATTGTAGAGCATGGCAAAGCACCACACCTGGCGGCCCTGCAACCAAATAAATTTATCGGTATCGAAAACTTTTCCTGTCTGGTCCAGGCACGTAAAATACCCGCCAAACTCCGTATCAGGAGAGTGCTTCAGCCAAAACGGAATAACATCTTCGAGTAAGTTTTCTTTGTATAGCTGCGCGTAATCTTTTATAAGCATTGCGTAGGATTATTTGTATTTGTATAAGTAAAAAACAGGTATTTACCTCCGGCATTGGTCCAATGCCCAGACGCTACAATTCAGGAGAAATCTACATCTCAATTACCCTACTTCACTCTACTTATTGGTATATAGCCAACCAATCTATAGAAGTTAAACAAGTAGCATCGCCTTAAATGTTGTTTCAAATAAGGAATTATTTTAACAAACATCAAAACTTTTTTAAATTATTTTTTAAGTATATTTAAAACAACAATCTTAAATATTGACACATTTAAAAGCCACCTGCTATTAAATTTTAACCTTAATCTCCAAACTATTGATATTAATTCAGCAAAACATCTACAAATTTAAACTAATTGTAAATTCGCAAAAATTAAATATATATTAAACAGACGCGCTAAACTAAACACATGCAGCTAAACCGTGCAGATATTTTATTAACCTATATTACTTTTTAAAAAAAATTAATAACTTAGACAAATAATTTTTACTATTGCTTAAATTTTAAGGGCCAGCTGTAATCATGAAGCACTAAAAGCATGTTTAGGTGGTGCTTTTTTGGCCATTATCAGGCAGGCGTACAGGATTCAAAGCATTAAGTAAATCTAAAAGCCGTTCCATATCTTAAATTAAAGCCACCTGTTCCTTGCCTTAGAAAGTATGTTCCAATAATATCACACTTAACCCCAATCCAACCCAGATAAATAAACGCATGAAAAACTACCCTGCCTTTTTGCTGCTCTTTCTTTTATTTCCTTTTTTAACCATAGCGCAAACGCCGGCTAAATACAAAGCCCGTATATTACTGGTACCCCTCGACGACCGTCCACCCTGCCTGCAGTTTACCGAGCGCATGGGTTTAATTGGCGATGCCGAAGTAATATCGCCTCCGCGCGAATTGCTGGGCCGTTATACCACAGTGGGCCAATCTGATAAAATTATTAGCTGGTTAAATAAACAAGATTTAAAAACATACGATGCGGCTATTATTGCGCTGGATATGCTGGCATACGGCGGTTTGGTAGGCTCGCGGGTACACCAGGTAAAATCTGAGGTTGCTTTAAACCGGCTGGAGATAATAAGCACTCTGAAAAAAAGAGCTCCCAAACTTTTAATTTACGGCCAGAACGTAATTATGCGCCTGGCTCCTACCGCCGACGGCAAAAACGAAGCTTACCGCGAAAAGCTGGCTAACTGGGCTGAAATTTCGGTAGCCACCGATGCCAAATCAAAAGCTGAAACCGCACAACTGGAAAAGGACATTCCGGCCGAAGGGCTGGCCGATTACAAAAGTGCCCGCGAACGTAATTTAAAAACCAATTTAAAAGCTATTTCGCTGGTACAAGCCGGCATTATGGATTATTTAATTTTGTCGCAAGACGATGCCAAGCCCCATGGTATTCACGTAGCCGATCGTGAAAAATTAATTGCCGAAACCAAGCGGCTGGGCCTGACGCAGAAAATTGCCGTACAGCCGGGTGCCGACGAAGTGGCCATGCTGTTGCTGGCCCGCGCCCTGAATATTCATTTCCAGGTAACGCCTAAAATTAAAGCCGTTTATTCTTCTGAGAATCAGGCCAACGCCGTAATGGCCTTTGAAGATAAACCGCTGCGGCAAACCGTAAGTTACCACATAAAAGCTACCGGTGCCCGCGAAGTAGAAACCGAAGCCGACGCCGATTTACTCTTTTATGTTTTTGCCTCGCGCTTTGAGGCCGGCCGCGCCAAAACCTTTGCGAATGAAATAGAAGCAAGAGTAAAACAAGGCAAGCGGGTAATTGTGGCCGACATCGACCCCAAAGGCAACGTACAAGGCGGCGATACCGATTTTACCATGGCGCTGCAAAAAAAGAATGTGCTGTCGCAGTTAAACGGCTATGCCTCCTGGAATACCGCCGCCAACACCATTGGTACAGCCCTGCCGCAAGGCATTGTTTTTGGCGTGGCGCAAACCAAATTATTAAAAGATAAAAATATTGCCGCCCGCATCTGGACGGCCCAAAACTGGTTTACCCTGCACCGGGTCATCGACGATTATTATTACCACAATTTGGTCCGGGCCCAGGTAAACACCTATTTAAAGCAGCAAAATTCCAGCTCTAATTATTTGCAACCAACTACTGCCCGCGATGCCGAAGCTTATTGTACGAAATTATTGCAAACTGCTTTAAACAACCTGATGCCCGATTATTACAGCAAAGCAGCGAACCAAATCCAGAAAAACGTAAAATGTACCTCGCCGGAAAACTTAAAATTTACGTTACCCTGGAACCGTACTTTTGAAGCCGAAATTGATTTTAACTTAACCTGTAACACAACTAATCAAAAATAACAAACCCGACCTGGAAGGCTTACGCTGGCCATTTGGCTTATACTATTCAGGTTAAACCAATATGCCGGCAGCCAGCCATTTCGGGTTAAAATATTATTTTCAGCACCCCAACAACTATATATTTTCTGGCGCATTGTAAACAACCAGGCTAAAAAACTTATTTTACAACAACTGCCGCAACTTACTTTAGTATGGGGCAAGCTTTAGCACTTGAATTATGCATAAAACGTTTTTTGAAGAACTGAATACCGAAACGGTAAGTGGCGTAGCTTATAAAAATTTAAACCAGAAAAAAGCCATTGTGGCGTACTTTGCCAATGCCGGCAACACCACCATTGCCGACCTGAGCAAAGAACTTAACCTAAGCCCACCCAAGGTAACCAGTTTGCTAAACGATTTAATAAGCGATGGCCTGGTACAAGACCACGGCAAAGTAGATTCTACCGGTGGCCGGCGGGCTAATTTATACGGTTTAGCTCCCGAATCGGGCTTTTTTATTGGCGTTGATGTAAAAAAATACCACCTGAATATGGGCGTATCAAACTTACAGAAAGAGCTTATAAAATATACCGATAAAATTGCTTATAAACTCAACAACAACCGCGAGTCGCTGGAAGAGCTTTGCCACTTAATTAATGCTTTTATAGATGAGTTACCGGTAACCCGCGATAAAATATTAGGTTTAGGCTTAAACCTGAGCGGCCGGATTAATTATGCCACCGGCTATAGTTATAGTTACTTTTATTTTAACGAAGAGCCCCTGAGCAAAATAATAGAATCGAAAGTTGGAATCCGGGTATTCCTGGAAAACGACTCGCGGGCCATGGCTTACGGCGAGTTTAATTCGGGCAATCTATCCGGCGAAAAAGATGTTTTGTTCCTGAACATGGACCACGGCATTGGTCTGGGTATTTTAATTAACGGACAGCTCTATTACGGCAAATCGGGGTTTTCCGGCGAGTTTGGGCATATACCACTTTTCGATAACGAAATAATTTGCCATTGCGGCAAAAAAGGCTGCTTAGAAACCGAAGCATCGGGTGCTGCGCTTACCCGCATGATGCGCGAAAAAATAATGGAAGGCTCCTCTACGGTAATCAGCCGTAAAAAAACGCACCCCGAAGACGTACAACTCGAAGATATTATTAACGCCGCCAACAACGACGATGTAATGGCCATCGAACTCATTGGCAAAATTGGCGAAAAACTGGGCCGCGGCCTGGCCTTATTAATAAATTTATTTAATCCCGAGCTGGTAATATTAGGCGGCAGCCTGGCTGCTACCGAAGATTACATCCGGCTCCCCATCCGGAGTGCTATCAATAAATATTCCTTGAGTTTGCTCAATAATTCAACCCAGCTAAAAATGTCGAAGTTAAAAGAACGCGCCGGGGTAATTGGTGCCTGCCTGCTGGTACGCAACCGTTTACTGACTACTGTTTAAAACCAGAATATTAAACCAAAAACCTACCAAAAATTGCATTTGCTTACGGCGGGGCTTATCTGCCCCGCCCTTAACAGGCATTTAAACCTGGTTTATGGTATAAAAAAGAGCGACTTACAACCTAAACGTTCTAAAATTAAACTTAAAATTGCCCGAGATATATCTTTTTAAAATATTTTCTAATAGAATATTTAATTTAATCTATAACATACAGTTGTGCAACAGGCACATTATCTCAACTGCAACATTGACCTACGCCCCACTATAAAATAAATAGCTTCTTTTTTGTGATTTTCCTTAAGTTCCTGCGAATAATGTAATAAACCTAAATCCTAAAGTGAATCCGGGAGCAGAAAAAGAATGGTTTATCCGAATATTAAAGGAGAATAAGAAAATCCTGTATAAGGTAATTTATGCTTATTGCCGCAGCCCCGAAGACAGAAAAGATCTGGAACAGGAAATTATAATCCAGCTATGGCAATCGCTTAAATCCTTTAAGCAAGATTTTAAATTATCTACCTGGATTTACAAGATAGCTTTAAATGTAGCCATCTCCCATTACCGGAAAGATTCTAAACGAAGTAAAACCAATACCCCGTATAGCGGCAGCATCTTCCAGATAGCCGAAGAAGAAGACTCAGCCGAAGAACACATCCGGAAAATGGAAATTCTGTATAAGTTTATTAACAGGTTAAATAAATTAGACAAAGCCCTGATTATTCTTTACCTGGAGGATAAACCTTACAAAGAAATAGCCGACATTATAGGGCTTACAGAAACCAATGTCGGCACCAAAATAAACCGCATCAAAAAGAAATTGAAAGAAAGTATTTCTACCGTAAATAATTAATTACATGGAACTTGATGATTTGAAGCATAACTGGCAAGCAGAAGACAAGCATTTAGACCATAAAATTAACCTGAATGAAAACCTGCTGCTAAAAATGAATTTAGAAAACACGACCGGAGAGCTTAATAAAATTATTAGTATGTCTTTGTTAGGCCGGAACTTGGCTTTAATTTATTGCCTTGTTTCGATGGCGCTGGCTATATTAATGCTGGAAGAAATTGCCTATAGCATACCGGCTATTGTGGGTAGTTTGGCTATGTTGGGGTCTTTTGTATCGCATCTATCTATAGAGAAACCAGATTACAGGGCCTCGTTGTTGCAATTGCAGAAAGCAATTTGCCAGTTTCGGATTCATACGGCGGCTACCTTTAAATACGACATAGTAATCACGGTCATGTGGATATTAACTTTTCTGCCAATTTGGTTAAGATATTTTTTAGATATACCAATATACCGCGATTTGAAAGGACTATCTATCTTTTGCCTGATTTCTGTTGTTGTGCTTACGCTCGTAGTAGCTTTCAGTCGAAAAAGCTATAAAGAAAATGAGCAAAAATTAAAAAGTACCGAGGCTTTCCTGACCGAAATTATACAATTTGAAGGAAAACATTGAATGCCGCCCATCCATAATAAATAGCTTCTAAGTTGGGTTAAGAACAATTAATCTATATATGCAAAAAATTTACTTCATTTCTATTCTGCTCCTATTTACTGCCTGTGGTCAAACCCAAACGGTTCCGGTTGCGGGAATTAATAACCAGCCGCATTTAAATGCAAAACCAACATCTGCCGCTAACCAAGACAAAGCCGGTGCTAATAGAAAGAATGATTTAGGTTATTCAGATTTAAACGAGAAAGTTTTTGAACTGGGTAGTATAACGCACTTTACCGATACCTGTTCATTTAACTTTGCCTGTGATTGTTGTGCCGGGAACTTGGTTTTTAACCACGATAGTACTTTCTATGTTATTAAGTACTGCACGGGAGATAAAACTTTAACCACTGGGAAATATATTATAGATAAAAACACGCTTACGCTTAGCTTTAGCGGCTTATGTGTTTCCAGGAAGTATAACTGGGAAAATGAATCAGACCCTTCTGCCACCGACTTTTTTATGTCCGATACACTAACAAGTCCCAGTTTATCAACCTACAACACAACCTTGTACAATAATAAAATAAAGCTTACTCAGCGTAACAATAAGGCTGTCGCCATCCAGACCAATGCTAATTATGCCGAATTTATGCAAGTGTTAAAGAATGAACAATTTGCAGAACGGCTTGCAAAAGGTAAAATAGCTACAACCAACCATAACTTTTAAACAGCGCGTTAAAATAAACATCTCAAAAGTCAGATCCTTATCAAGTATTATTTAGAAGGGCTTAACTGCGATATAATGGTATGTAGTGTTTTACCGCCAATACAAGTGCCATTGACAAATAAATTATTATAGACAGACTTGTCTGTATATAATAAAAAGGTACCTTTGCAAAGAAAACAAAAAAGGTATGAGCGCTCCCCGGGAAAGAATACTAGACATTGCTTCGGTTTTATTTCATCAGCAAGGCTATAACAGCACGGGTATTAACCAAATTATCAATGAGGCCAAAGTAGCTAAAGCAAGTTTCTACCAGCATTTTAAATCTAAAGACGATTTATGCATTGCATTTCTAAACACCCGGCACCAGTACTGGTTTAGCGAATTGCAAAAGTTTATAATCAAAGCCCGCAGCCCCAAAGAAAGAATATTGTATACGTTTGATTTTTTAATCTTTATGAATAACAAAGAAGATTACCGGGGTTGTAGCTTTTTAAATATTTTATCGGAGATAGCAAAAGACCAGGAAAATATTCTGCTGGTTATTCAAAACCATAAAACAGATTTAAGGTTGTTTTTTAGCAAAGAAATTAGCGATCCCCTGTTAGCTGCGCACATATATCTTCTCTTTGAAAGTTCCATAATAGAAAGCCAGCTATTTAAATCTAACGAGCTCATCCTGAAATCAAAAGAAATAATTAATAACCTGATTTAATCTTTACTTTATGGAAAAAAGACATCCGTTGCCGCCGTTTACTTTAGAAACCGCCATACAAAAAATTCAGCTGGCCGAAGACGCCTGGAATTCCCGGAACCCAGAAAAAGTGGCATTGGCTTACACCCTTGACAGTGAATGGCGAAACCGGAATTTGTTTATTAACGGCAGAACTGAAATTATCCAGTTTTTAACGCAGAAGTGGGAAAATGAATTATGCTATAAACTTAAAAAACAATATTGGGCCCACTCAGAAAACCGGATTGCAGTAAGGTTTGAATACGAATATAAAAACAAAGCTGAAAAATGGTTTAGAGCCTATGGCAATGAAAATTGGGAGTTCGACGAAAACGGTTTAATGCAAAAAAGATACGCCAGCATAAATGATGTTGAAATAAACGAAGCAGACAGATACTTATAAATATTTTTTTACAACGTTGCTGCGGCAAAAAAACCTAGACCGGTCATTCTGAAAGAATCTTCTGATTAGGTAACCCGTACGATTCTTTCAGAATGACGGATTTGGACTGATTTTACTAAATTTAAACTTACTCTTACTTTCTGGTATTAGTAAGCCAAATTCATGATTTTTAACTAGCGACAGGCAAACTAAAACTAAATACGGCCCCTTCCCCAGCTTCACTTTCAACCCAAATAGCACCGCCCTGGGCATTAATAAATTCTTTGGAAATGGCCAGCCCTAAACCGGTGCCGCTTTTGGGGGTGTCGGCGTTTGGTACCTGGAAGAATTTATCGAAAATGCGTTCTAAATATTGTTTTTCAATGCCCCGGCCAAAATCCTGCACCGAAAATTGGATAAAGCCGCTGGCGGGGCTACGGTAATAATCGGCGCGGATGGTAATGCTGCCACCTTCCGGCGAGTACCGGATGGCGTTGGATATAAAATTAATTAACACCCAGGTGGTTTTTTCCAAATCGGCGTTTACCTGGGGCAAATTAGCGTGCACGGCCATTTCCAGGGTTAATTTCTTTTGCTCTAACTGAACCTGCATGGCCTGGGCGGCATACTGAATCATATCCCAGGGAGCAACGGGCCGGAAATGCAATTGAATATTGCCGGTTTCTACCTGGGCCAAGTCTAACAGTTCGCCGGTAATGCGCAGCAGCCGGTTACTATCGTCGGTAATATGCTGGAGTAAGCTTTGCTGCTCGGGGTTTACCTGGCCAATGCGGGCATCCTGCAATAATTTCACGCTCATTTTAATGGCCGCCAGCGGGGTTTTAAGCTCGTGCGAAATGGTGGCAATAAAATTGGTTTTGGCTAAATCGAGTTCGCGGAAGGGGGTAATATTTTTAAGGATAAGTACCTGCCCGATTGGTTTTTCAGGTTCGTTTTCCGAGGCGGGTAACTTTATGCCGATATTTTCTTTGGTGAAATAACTTTCTTTGCCGGTATTAAATATTTTAAGCGGTGCGGTGGCGTTGCCGGTGAGTAAGGTGCGCAATAAATCGTTTTGCAACGATACATCCGGGGCATATTTCCCCACTAAATCGGGGTGGGATAACCCTAATAGCTGCACGGCTTCGTGGTTGGCAAATAAAATAACCTGCTTTTCATCTAACCCGATAATGGCATCGCTCATGTTGTTAATAATGGTTTCGATGCGGCGCTTTTCAAACATAATCCGGGCCAGGTTACTATGCTCGTATTCGTCTAGTTTGCGGGCCATCTGGTTAAAGGCGTCGGCTAGTTCGCCAAATTCATCCTGGTTGGGGAAGTGCAGGCGTTGGGTATAATTTTTATTCGCAATTTCCTGAATGCTGTGGCTTAGTTCGCGAATGGGATTAGCAATATAGCCCGGAAAATTTAAAATAAAAGTTAAGGTAATCAGTACGCTAATGGTGCCGGTAATTATCAGAAACGTAACTACCCGCTGCGAGGCTTCCTGGGCGGCGGTGCTTTTCCGGATTATGGCCTGCATGTTTACTTCGGTAAGCCGGTATAAATATTGCCGGATTTGATTTGTTTCGGGCGATTTATTGGCCATTGGGTATCTTGCCAATATATTTTTTTGTAGCGAATAAAATTGCTTTCGGATAGTGCCGGTGGCTTCCTTTTCTCCTACTTCGGTAATATTGGCTTCCTGTAAACTTAAATATTTTTGGAAATCAGTTAGCGCCTGGGGCTGGTTTAAAGTATCAGGACTGGAAATTAAATCCAGGGCTTGCAGCATATTTTTACTGTACTCCAGGCTTTCGTAATTATCCTGCAAAATAGCTTTTGATTCGGCGGCTAACCGTTGGGCAAAATAAGCGCCTAAACCAGCCAGCAATATAATAATCGCAAATAAAAAGCTTAACCCGAGGGCAAGTTTAGTTTTAATTTTCATCAGGCCAGAATAATAATATCGGTTTCAGGAGGTAAATTTTGTAATAAGCGGTTAAATAAATTCCGGCCCAGCAGGTGCTGCCAAAAGCTAAAATGCGGCTTGCCCAGGCAGACGGTGGTTATTTTATTTTGCGTGGTCATTTCCACAATAGCTTCGGCAATATTATTACTTTTTATTTTAATTACTTCGGCGCCCAGTTGCGTGGCCAGTTTTAAATTATTAATTAAATGGCGCTGCGCCGCTAAACCAATGGTATCGCCGGCTTCGGCGGTTGTTTGCACGTATAAAACCACCCACTGCGACCGGTAATAAGCTGCTAGCCGCGCAGTTTTCCGGATAATCATTTTAGTAGTTTTCTCGTTGGTGCTGATGCAGGCCATAAATTTTTCGTTGCGCAATTGGCTCGCCACCGGCACTTCGGCTTCTATTTTGCGTTCTACCTGGTGCGCCACCTCTTTTAAAGCCATTTCGCGGAGCTGCAATATTTTTTCAGGTTTAAAGAAGTTTTGCAGCGCGGTTTCTACTTTGCTTTGGTCGTAAATGTTGCCTTCGCGCAGCCGGGTTATCAGTTCATCGGCGGTCAGGTCAATATTTACCACTTCATCGGCCAGTTGCAGCACCCGGTCGGGCACCCGTTCTTTTACTTCAATGCCGGTAATGGCTTCCACTTCTTCGTTCAGGCTCTCGATGTGCTGAATATTTACGGCACTGATAACCGATATACCGGCTTCTAATATTTCGAGCACATCTTGCCAGCGCTTTTCGTTTTTAGAACCGGCCAGGTTGGTATGCGCCAGTTCATCTACCAGCACTACTTCGGGACGCATATTTAAAATGGCCTGCAAATCCATTTCCGCCATTTCTTTGCCCCGGTAAAAAAGCTGGCGGCGGGCAATTTCGGGCAATCCGGCTAGTAAAGCGTGGGTTTCGGGACGGCGGTGGGTTTCTATATAACCAATTTGCACGTTAATGTGGTTGCGCAGCAGGGCGTGGGCTTCCTGCAACATGCGGTACGTTTTGCCCACGCCGGCGCTCATGCCCAGGTATATTTTAAATTTCCCGCGCCGCGATTGCTTTATTAAATCCAGGAAATATTGCGCCGATTGCTCTTTTTCCACTTGTTTAGTCCCTTTAGAAAGAAATGGCCAGGCCGGTGGTAATGGCGGTATTTTCGTTTACCAGGTTATTCTGGCGCGTAAATATTGCCTCTTTACTATCTAATAACCGACCTTCCAGGCGTAGCAAAACATTGGTGGCCGGGGCATAATCGAGGTTAAGGGAGTAACCGCTGGTTTTAAATCCGTTGGCCGTATTGGTGGCAATAATGACACCTTTGGGGTCGTGGTAATATTCGGCGCGGGCGCCTAAACCTAGTTTCTGGGTAAAGTTATAATGCAGCAATAAAGTAGGGTTATACCAGATATTATAAGAAGCGGAGTTTAGTTTTTCTTCCCAGCCAATATCAAAGCCGGTAGCCAGTTTAAAGTTATCGCTTAGTTGAAAGGTGCCGTAAATATCGTGGAAATAGCGCCGTTGTTTAGCATTATCGGGTTTCTCGTTACCGAAAAAAGTGCTCCAGTTTAATAAGATGGTAGAAGTTGGTTTAAACTGAATTTGCGTGCCCAAAGCTTTATTGTTATTGCCTTCGGGTTCGCGAATATTTTGCCAGCCATTTAAAACCAGGGCTGTAAATAGCCATTTGGTACCCGCTTCGTAGGTTAGTTTGGCCCCGCTTTCGTAATAAGGCGTGTTTTCGGCACTTAAGCTGCGGGTTAAGGTAAAATTATCTTTTGATACGGCGCTTTCCAGGCCAATATGCGAACCAAAAATACCGGCATCCAGCCACAAATTAGGCGCTAATTTAACCCCGGCATTGGCTTCAAAAATATTCTTAAGCAAATCCTGTTCGGCGGCTAAATTATATTGGGCGTAGGTACCAGCCATTAAAGCCAAATTGCCGCGAATATTTTCGGAACTGTAAGCCGCTTTCAAAAAAGCTAAATTTACATTAAATTCATGATGCCGATTGTGGTTGTATAAAAAGCCGGGACGTTCGTGATTGGTTGGTTTATTAAAATCATAGGTGTAATAAATATCGGCAAAGCCACTGAGGGTAATATTTTTTTGAGTACCCACAGAATCGGTCTGGGCGAAGCTTGTAATGGAAATAAAGGATAACAGGAATATATAAAGTGTTTTCATCTTTGATTGAGGTAGAAATAGTTGTTGGTTACTGGATTTGTTTAGCGTTTAAAATATTAGAAAGGCTGCCCTTGCCGGTTGTTTTCACCGGCAAGTAATCTGGTTATAGGTAATAAATTGGCGGTGATAACACCACCAATGGCGGCTGAAGTAAGCATTAGCCAGATTATTTTATAGTTGATTTTTTACATTTCTGGCTCGAGCGTCCTCGCTCGTGTCTGCCTATTAAGCAGGCCTCTGGCCTGTATAAATATTACAGCATCATCCTGAGCTTATCGAAGGATTTAAGTCTTATCGCCATGTTCGGTATTTCTCGACAGGCTCGAAATGACAAATATTTATTAAATATTCACAGCGGCCAGAGGCCGGAAAATAATATTCACGAGCGAGGACGCTTGCGAAAGAATATTTACTTTTTTGCCAGGGGTGCGGCTTCATCCAAAGCGATATTTAGTTTTAGTACGTTGATTTTTTCGGTGCCCAGGAAACCCAGTAAAGGCGCTTCGGTATGTTTTTGCACGAGTTCTTTTACCTGAGTAGCGGGTATATTCCGGGCGGCAGCAATGCGGTTTATTTGCACCGTAGCGGCCGCCACCGATAAATGCGGGTCCAGGCCGCTGCCCGAAGCCGTTACCAATTCGCTGGGTACTTCTTCGCGTTTTACCGTTGGGTTTTGCAATAAAAAGGTATCGATGCGGGCTTTTACCAGGGCTAAATATTCGGGGTTGGCGGGGCCTTTGTTAGAACCACCCGAGCCAGCGGCATTATACGTTACGGCACTCGGGCGGCCCTGAAAATATTCGGGTTTTGTAAAGTGCTGACCAATATTTTCGTAGCCGATTACTTTTCCGTTCCGGGAAATGGTGACGCCGTTGCCCTGGCCGGGACTAAGTTTGCCAATGCCTGCCACCACCAGCGGGTACAGCACACTGCACATAAGCAGCAGAACCAGGGATAATTTTAAAGCGGGCAATAAATAAGTTTTCATGTTGTATATATTTTTAAATTTTTAGACGCGGAAGAATGATTTCGCCTCCCGCTAACTTCCTCCAAAGGAGGATTTTTTAGATGTAATAAATGTCAGAAACTGTCCCCTTGAGGGGACTACAGGGGTGTTCTTTATTATTTAATATTAATAACACCCCTCTTAATCTCCCCTCAAGGGAGAGTTTTCACAGTACTTAACAAAGCTGCCCCAAAGAACTTAACTCTATCGCGAGCGTCTTCGCTCGTGATGATTATCGTCCGGCCTCTGGCCGCTACGAATATTTAATATTTACTAGTTTATTATAGTGGCCGGAGGCCAGCGGCATAAAAGACACGAGCGAGGACGCTCGCGCCAGTTTTCTTAATAACTTCATAATTTTATATAAATAAGGAAACTGCCATATCAATTATTTTTATCCCGAGGAAGGGAATAATAACCCCGCCCAAACCATAATACAACAGGTTGCGGCGCAGCAAAGCACTGGCCCCGATGGGTTTGTAAGCCACGCCTTTTAAAGCCAGCGGAATTAAAAAAGGTATAATAATCGCGTTAAAAATTACGGCCGATAAAATAGCACTTTCGGGGCTGCTCAGGCGCATAATATTTAAACCTTGCAAAGCCGGAATAGCCGCAATAAACAAAGCCGGAACAATGGCAAAATATTTGGCTACGTCGTTGGCGATAGAGAAAGTAATGAGCGTGCCGCGGGTCATGAGCAACTGTTTCCCGATTTCTACAATTTCAATCAGTTTAGTCGGGTCGTTGTCTAAATCTACCATGTTGCCGGCTTCTTTGGCGGCCTGGGTGCCGCTGTTCATGGCTACGCCTACATCGGCCTGGGCCAAAGCGGGCGCATCGTTGGTGCCGTCGCCCATCATGGCCACCAGTTTGCCTTGCGCTTGTTCGGCTTTAATGTAATTCATTTTATCTTCGGGTTTGGCTTCGGCAATAAAATCGTCTACGCCCGCTTTTTCGGCAATAAATTTGGCAGTTAAGGGGTTATCGCCGGTTACCATTACGGTTTTTACGCCCATCTTGCGCAAGCGCTCAAATCGTTCCGAAATACCGGTTTTAATAATATCCTGTAATTCAATTACGCCCAGCACGTTTTCGTTTTCGGTTACCACCAGCGGCGTGCCGCCATTGCTCGATATTTCTTTTACTTTAGTTGCAATATCTTCGGGAAATGGGTTGCCGGCTTTTTCCGATAAATTTCGCATGGCATCAAACGCGCCTTTCCGGATGCGGGTACCGTCGGGCAAATTCACGCCGCTGCTCCGGGTTTCGGCGGTAAAAGGCACAAAGGCAGTTTCGGGGAGTTGGGTTTTGTTTACCGAACTCAAATTAGTGCGCATCCCGGCCAGTTCCACAATCGATTTTCCTTCGGGCGTGTTATCGGCTAAAGAACTTAAAAAGCTGGTGCGAATAAAATAGGCTTCGTCGTGGCCCTGACGGACGTAAAAATTAGTGGCTTTGCGGTTACCAATGGTAATGGTGCCGGTTTTATCCAGGAGCAGCACGTCAATATCGCCGGCGGTTTCTACGGCTTTCCCCGATTTGGTAATCACGTTGGCCCGCAGTGCCCGGTCCATGCCCGCAATACCAATGGCTGATAATAAACCGCCAATAGTAGTCGGGATTAAACACACAAAAAGTGAAATAAGGGCAGCAATGGTAATGGGCGTTTGGGCGTAATCGGCGAAAGGTTTTAGGGTAACGCACACAATCACGAACACCAGCGTAAAACCGGCCAGCAAAATAGTTAAGGCAATTTCGTTGGGTGTTTTCTGGCGACTGGCGCCTTCTACCAGGGCAATCATTTTATCTAAAAAACTTTCGCCGGGCTGGGTGGTTACGGCTACTTTTATGCTATCGGATAAAACTTTGGTACCACCCGTTACGCTCGATTTATCGCCGCCCGCTTCCCGGATTACCGGGGCGCTTTCGCCGGTTATGGCGCTTTCATCAATGGTGGCTAAGCCGGCAATAATTTCGCCGTCCGTCGGGATTAATTCACCGGCTTTCACCAAAAATATATCGCCTTTTTTGAGCTGTGAAGACGAAATATTTTTTTGCGAACCATCGGGCAATATTACCAGGGCCGGTGTTTCTTCGCGGGTTTTGCGCAAGCTGTTGGCCTGGGCTTTGCCCCGCGCTTCGGCAATGGCTTCGGCAAAATTGGCAAACAGCAAGGTTAAAAATAAAACCAGGAATACCGTAAAATTATACCCGAACGTGCCCTGAGTTTTATCGGGGTTAATCAATACGCCGATGCTGACCAGCAACATAATAAACGTACCTATTTCTACGGTAAACATAACCGGGTTGCGGAACATACTTTTGGGATTTAGTTTTACAAAGGCTTGTTTCAGCGCTTCGCCCATTAGTTCCTTTTGAAATAAATTGGTATTGAGAGAACTCATTTTTTCTGAATAATTTTAGATAAATATTTTAATGGCCCCACCGGGGAATGACGGAGCCGGGCGTTAATAAAGTGAAAAATATTCGGCGAGCGGCCCGATAACCAAAGCCGGGAAAAACGCCAGCGCGGCAATAATCATAATCACGGCAAAGGTCATGATGCCAAAGGTGCCGGTATCGGTGCGCAGCGTGCCGGCGCTTTCCGGAATATATTTTTTATTCGCCAGTAAACCCGCAATCGCTACCGGACCAATAATGGGCAGGAAACGGCCCAGGATTAAAATAAACCCGGTAACCACATTCCAGAATAGATTATTATCGCCCAAACCTTCAAAGCCAGACCCGTTATTGGCGGCCGCCGATGTATTTTCGTAGAGCATTTCCGAAAAGCCATGAAAACCAGGATTATTTAACCAATTGGCGGGTTGCACGGCCCAGGCGGCTTGCGGATAGTTTACAAAAGTCCAGGCCGATAAAGCGGTGCCCACTAAAATCAGGAACGGGTGCAGCAGGGCAATTAAAACGGCTATTTTCATTTCGCGGGCTTCTATTTTATGCCCCAGAAACTCCGGCGTGCGGCCCACCATCAGCCCCGAGATAAACACGGCAATAATCAGGTAAATAAAATAATTGAGAATACCCACGCCGCAGCCGCCGTAAAACGCGTTGGTCATCATGGCCAGGAGTTGCATCAAGCCCGAAACCGGCATAAAACTATCGTGCATGCTGTTTACCGAACCCGTAGAAATAATGGTGGTAACGGTGCTCCAGTAAGCCGAGGCCGTGGCGCCAAACCGGATTTCCTTGCCTTCCATATTGCCCATTTGCTGCGCAATGCCCATTTGTTCTATCGCCGGATTACCGTCGGTTTCGGCAATAATGGTCGGGAATAAAAACAACAGGAAGCCCGCCGTCATGACGCCGTAAATAACCCAGGCCAGTTTTTTGCGGTTCAGGTAAAAGCCCAGGGCAAATATTAAAGCCAGCGGAATAAGTACCTGCGCCACCATTTCGGTCATGTTGGTCAGGTAATTAGGATTTTCCAAAGGATGCGCTGAGTTCACGCCAAACCAGCCGCCGCCGTTGGTGCCCAGGTGTTTAATGGCAATCATGCCGGCCGCCGGGCCCCGTGCAACCTGTACGCTATCGCCTTGCACGGTAACCAAACTATCTTTGCCGGCAAAACTGGTGGGCGTACCGTTAAAGGCCAGAACAGTAGCTACTACCAAACAGAGCGGTATTAAAATACGGGTAGTTGCTTTTAATAAAATATCGAAAAAGTTACCCAGGTTTTGGATAGTACGTTCGCGTAAGGCATTAAATACCACAATTAAAGCCGCAATACCCGTAGCCGCCGACACAAACTGTAAAAAGGTAATAACGCCCAACTGCGATAAATACGTGAGGCCGCTTTCGCCGGAATAATGCTGTAAATTACAGTTTACCAAGAAGCTAATGGCGGTGTTAAACGCTAAATCGGGTGTCATGGACGGGTTGCCATCGGGGTTCAGGAACAGGCTGCCTTGCGTTACCAAAATTACCAGTGCGTACACAAACCAGAGCATATTTATGGTGAGCAGCGCAACCAGGTGTTGTTTCCAGTTCATGTGGCGGCGGGCATCGATGCTGGAAAAGCGCAGAATAGCCCGCTCTACTGGCGCCAGAAAATCCAGGAACGTGCGTTCGCCTTTAAAAGCGTTAGCAATGTATTTGCCGAGCGGAATGGCCAGTACCAACGTAAGGCCGTAGGTTATAATTATGCTGAGGAGTTCAGTATTCATGTTTTGAGGAATTGCAGGTTAAAATTTTTCGGGCCGGAGTAACACGTACACCAGGTACCCAAACACGGCCAAAGCCAGGAAAAACAAAAGTGTCATCATGATGGGGCCGTGGTTAAATGTGCTCGAAATAAGACACGGTTTTAAAAAACAGCCCGAAACAGGCCAGACCGGCAAAAAGCAAAAGCGGGGTTAAGAGTAAGTCCATATTCTAATTTTTATTTTAGTATGAACCTCCTTTGCCAATTGCTGTGCCAGCGGGGAATATTGGCCTTTATGCTGTTTTTATTGAATTGAATATCAGTGTATTATTTTGCTGTGCTGATATTTAGGGGATTGCAGGGAAAAAGAAAACCCTTCCGTTTTGGAAGGGTTTTGTCGTTCTGGGAGGGGTTTATTTAAAATTAAACTAATCACGCCTTTTTAAAATATGATTAAAATACCGCCAACTATTTCTAGCAAAAAAGGTTTCTATTTCTTTAGGTTGAAATCCTGTTTCACTAAGGATAACGATAATCATTAGAACTTTTAATTTCTCAGATAAATGAAACAGCTCTTCGCCGTGACAAGCCCTTTCTTTTAAATGAATATTAAAGTGAGTAAGATAGTTTCTAGTAATAGTTGTTTTATTAATTATGCTTTTAATTTCATCTTTTGATATTACAATTTCAGATAAAGGTTTTATCCTAAATTCTTTAAATAATTCAGATAATCTTTTTCTCAAATTAGGCTCATATCTATATTCAAGTTTCTCAATAATCCATTCTTTCTGTTCTTGAGTTAATCTTAAAAGGATTGGATTTAATACTTTATCAAATTCTACTTTCAAAGTTTCTGAATTTTCCTTTACTCTCCTATGATAAATTTCAAGTGCCTGAACTATATGTAAGAATCTGCTTTCTAAATGTAGCGTTTGGTTTGAAAATGTCTCAAAGAGTACATCCATAACTGGTGAAACAGTTTCTTTTAAAAGAAACCACTTTTGTATGATAGATTCAAAATTTTCAGAAATATCCTTGTAATTAAACAAAAAGTCATGAGCATTTAGCTTGTTTATCTTTGTATTAAAAGATGAATTAGAATAATAAAATTTTATTGGCAATTCGTATTTTGTTCCATTTCTTAATTCAGAAGTTTGAAGTTTTGAGAAAAAAAACATTTCAATAACATTCACATCATTAAATATACCAAGGCTTACAAACAATTTAAAATGAATTAAATTTTTAAAAAATTCCAAATAGCTTTTCTCTTCTTTAGAAATTAAATTAAATTCAGTTATCTGATTAATTGAAAAATCTGGCCCTGGAGACAAGTTTGTATTGTAAGAAAAAGTAAATTCTCCCTTTAATTCTTCATTAATAGTAAATTCAACATTGTTTGGTATATTAAATTTTGCTGTTATCTCTTTAGTAGTTGTATTTATTTGCTTCTCGAATCCATATATATTAATCCATTCTGCAAATTTTGATATTTTTGATTTTAGTTTATAAAATTTAATATCTTGTAAATTAAAAAAATGTAATCCCTCAAAAAAGCAACTCACTATATAAATAGAAGTTGCAATACCTGGAAAACCAATCGAACTAGTTAATCTACTACAATTAACTAGTGTAATATTCTTTCCTTTAGTAGTAAAGCCTAAAATTATATCTAACTTTCTAGAAGAATCAATAATATCTTCAAAAGCACCAGTTATATCAAGTATAATTCTACCTTCAGGCTCATAAACTAAATTACCTTCAATTTCCTCATCCCTTCTATTTGGTAAAAACCAAATACCTTTAAATTCAATTCTTTCTGTCATTTTTTAAGTGCTGTTACTTAACTGTTTATCAAAGAAACTGCTTAGAATTTTATTATATGGATAGAACGGCTGCCCTTAATATGTTTTTTCACCAGCAAGTAGTCAGGCAGAATCTAGCTCCATTAGTGGTAATAACACCCAAATAGAGCTAGATTCTGTTCGAAACAGAAATACTAAACAGCCTCCAACATTAAGAAGTAAAAAAGATGTTTAAAAAGCAATTAAGATTGTAATAAAATAGTCGCTCATTCCTGTATATCTAATAAGTTTGTGCATAAGTCAGAAAATATTTATTCAAGTACATATCACAACTAATTGACAAAGCTTCCAAGCTGAGTGATAGTATTTAACATTCTTACTTTTCTTAAAAACGTTTCTAATCCCCCAACTTATACTCCTGAATTTTCCTATACAAAGTCGTTAAGCCGATATTCAAGAGGCGGGCGGTTTCGGTTTTATTGTTGTGGGTGTAGGCCAGTACTTTCTGGATGTGCTGCTTTTCGATGGTTTCTAAGGCAAAGGCGGTTTGGGTTGGTTGCGCGGTAGCGTATCTGATTTCGAGGGGCAACTGGTCGGCGGTTAGTTCATCGGTGTCCGTCAGGATTACGGCGCGTTCCAGCACGTTTTTCAGTTCCCGGATATTGCCTTTCCAGGGGTGCTGGTGGAGCGGCTCCAGGAAACCGGCGTGCATGTTGGTTACTTTTTTATTTGTTTTACGGGCAAAATATTCCAGGAAATAGCGGGCCAGCAAATCAATATCTTTGGGGCGGTCGCGCAAAGCCGGCAAGGTAATCTGGAAAACCGATAAGCGGTAATACAAATCGAGCCGGAAGTGGCCGGTTTCGCTCTCGGCGAGCAGGTTGCGGTTAGTGGCGGCAATAATGCGGGTGTTTACGGTGGTGGGTTTGGTATCTCCTACTTTCAGGAATGTGTTGTTTTCGAGTACGCGTAATAATTTGGCCTGCAAATCGAGGGGCATTTCGCCCATTTCGTCTAAAAACAAAGTGCCTTCGTGGGCTTCTTCCAGCAAACCAATTTTATTTTTTACGGCCCCGGTAAAAGCGCCGGCTTTGTAACCAAATAATTCGCTTTCTAATAAATCTTTGGCAAAGGCGCTGCAATTTACGGCTACAAAAGCTTTATGGCGGCGGGCGCTCTCGTTATGAATGGCCTGGGCAAAAACCTCTTTACCGGTACCGGTTTCGCCTAATAACAAAACGGCCGTATCGGTGGCCGCCACTTTTTGGGCTAAGGCCACGGCCTCCCGAAAAGCGGGCGTGTGGCCAATAATATTGTTAAAATAGTGTTGTTGCCCGCCGGGCGGTTGGGTTTGCTGCGTTTGTTGCTGCCATAAGGCTTTTTCCAGGGCCCGGCTTACCAGCGGTATTATTTTATCGTTGTCGTCGCCTTTAGTTATATAATCGAAAGCCCCGTTTTTTATGGCCCGCACGCCATCCGGAATGGTGCCATACGCCGTGAGCACAATTATTTCAATGTGCGGGTACGTTTGTTTTATTTTCGCGGTCAGCTCCACGCCGTTTATATCGGGTAGCTTTACATCGCTGAGTACTACCTGCACCGGTTCTGTTTCCAGCACTTTTAAGCCGGCTTTGGCAGTACGCGCTTGTAAAATTTTATAGCCTTCCAGTTCTAAAATCCGGGCCAGCAAGCCGCGCAATTTGTCTTCGTCGTCGATGATAAGGATGGTTCCCATTGGCCCAAGTAAGCAGATATGTTTGGCAATATTAATTACTCTGCGGTAAAAGTATTTTCTTTCGCCGGATTAAATTATAAACCGCGCCAGTTCTGGCGCCGGCTTTGGCTGTTGCAGCTATATTTCTTTGGCTTTAGGTATTAGCGCTGGGCTTTATTATTGCTACCCCTGGTATTTAGTTATTGCCATAAGCTAGCCAAAAAGCTAACTAAAAACTGCCGAGTTATGCGGGAACATACTTACCCCAGCGGCCAGAGGCCGGCAGATATCTTCACCAGCGGGACGCTGGCGAGCGCGTGAGTGAATATGCATTGATCGTTTTATTTGGGTATACTATTTAAGCGTAGTTGTTTTTTAAATTATTGGGTTACGCTGAAAACGGGTGGAAACAAAAAAAGTAAATGGCTTACCGGGTGCAACGCCTGGGGCTTGGTTATCTCTGCAGGCGAAAGGCACCGCTGTTTATGGCCTCGATTACCGCCGTTAAGGTTTCGGTGGGGCTTTGTCCGGCTGTTTGGAGCACGTGCGGTTCCAGGTCGCCGAGCAGAGAGAGTTGGTGGTGGAGGGCGGCGATTGGCTCAGGATCGGTTAAGGTATTGCCGCCCCGTTTTTGGCAGCGCTGGATGGCAACGGGCAGCGGCGGCCGCAGCACGATGTAATGCAAAGGCACCTGAAGCGCCCGGAACGGCGGCAAGAACCAGGGCCCGATAATGCCGTCGAGCAGAACAAAATAGCCGCCCTGGGCATAGGCTTCGGCCGCCCGCGCAAGAACATCCATAACCACGCCGTTTTGTTGGTGCGCTTCGGGTAAATAGGGCGCTATGGCCCCGTGTTTAATAAAATGCCAGAAGTCGTCGGCGTGCAGGTGTACTTTGGGGCAACCGGGCAATTGGGCCAGGGCTTGCGCGGTGGTGGTTTTGCCGGCCCCGGGCGTACCGGTCAGGATAAGTATTTCGCCGGCAAGCGCAAACAACTGGGTGCTGCGTGTGTTTAAGTCTTCTTTCATGGGGTACATTTATGCCTGCGCTTACCACGGGTAGCTATTGCACAACTACCCGAATTAAATTCTAAGATAACCTTTTTGGCCCGGCAGGGCTTTTAAAAATCTAAAATTAAACCGGCACATAACCAAAAATATTAAATTAACGACAAAGCAGTAAAGTGTACTTAACAAACAACCGCCTCACCTATCGCTTACTGTTACCTGTGCGGGCAATTAAATGCTTATCCATATTTAATATTTAGTTTAGGCTTAACAGTAAGCACACCTGGTTTGGGTTAAATATTGCGCAAAACAGATTGGTTTTAAAGCTGGTTCAGGAGGTTATCTATATCTTTTTCGGGCATAAAATAATCTAGCGCAAAACGAAGCAGACTTTATGCTTTCTACTTTTAAAAAGCACCCAATAGCTTTATCGGCCTTTTGCATTTTTGTACTGCTTGGGCTACATCTCTTTTGCTTTAGTTATCAAACTAAATATATTTCCGCCGGAATGGCTAGCGTTGGTTACGGCAAAGCGGTTGCTTATACGTTCTTTTTCCTTCTGTTCATAACCGCTATATTTATTACCACCGTATTGCTGCCGGTTATTTTTGATAAACAGGAAAGATATTTTTTTTTTAAATTAATTATCGCCTTGTTAGTACCAGCTACTTTGGTTTACGCGATATTTATATAGAAAAGCTGTTTAGTGTTTTGCAAATGGCGTTAACATTGGCCCTTGCCGCGTGTTTTCACCGGCAAGCAGTGGGGAAAAAACTAAAAGATGGGCAGTGATAACCCCTTAGCCGTCCGGTTAAGGAATATTTTAGAATAATTTACGATTGATCGCGCTAGCTTTTAGCTGATGTGTTGTTATAAAAGTAAGTTTTAACTTTCTGCCAGTCTAAAACTAGCCATTATCAATAGGCGCAAGTTACGCTTCGCTAAACTTGCGCCAGCTCGAGTAAACCTAAACTTTTACTAAGTATCCAGACAAAATCAGATTGGTATATTTTAAACTTTATAAAAATGGCCACAGAAATCATCACGACAACCCCCGACTGCGAAATTGTAAGTTCCAGAATAGTAAATGCCTCCCCAGAGCTGGTGTTTGCCGCCTGGACCGACCCAAACCATTTAAAAAATTGGTGGGGCCCCGCAGGCTTTAAGAACACTTTCCACGAGTTCGACCTGCGGCCCGGTGGTAAATGGCGTTTTACAATGCACGGCCCCGACAAAGGCAATTATCAGAACGAATGCGAATTTATACAAATAGATAAACCCAGCTTTATTGCCTGGCAACGTATTTCTAAACCATTGTTTCAGGTAGTAGCCACCTTTGCAGAAGTTACCCAGGGCAAAACTAAAATTGTTTTTAAAATGCTTTTTAACTCAGCCGAAGAATGCCGCAAGGTAAAAGCATTTGCCGTAGACAAAAACGAAGAAAATTTTGACCGACTAGAAAATGAATTAATTAAAATTGCTTCAGCGGTAAACTAAAACCGTTGGCCAGCAGCACACCTACTGAACCGCTATGCCAAGCTAAAAGTTTTAGTCGTCGATTGTGCTGGTTCTGTCCGGGTTAATTTATATAAGTTTGGGGCAGGCTGATAAATTAGTAAAAGTATCGAACAGCTTGAAAAGACTTCTGAATAAAGAGCAACACAGGTTAAAAAAGATGTCTTTGCTTTACCTGATTACTTTCTAAGCAGAAGATTCTTTCTGAATAACTCGCGTATTATACTTGGTTTCTTATAGCTAACTTACGTTAACTTATACGTTTCCTAGCCTTTTTTAACGTATTTGGTTAGAATTACAATGGTTTGCTCGTTTATTTTGCCTTCAATTTGTTCGGAATTACCCGGCACTAACCGGATGCGTTTTACAATGGTGCCTTTAGATGCGGTAAAATTGGTACCTTTTACATTCAGGGCCTGGGTTAAAACAACATTATCTCCGTTTTCGAGCGTATTACCAAAAGCGTCTTTATGCACATCGGCTACGGCAAAAGCATGCATGGCCCACTGCACAGTATTTTCATCAAGGTCGACCGCGCTCATGACGTTACTGGCCCAAGCCTGGTCTTTATAAGCATACAACAATCTGTAACTTAATGCCTGTACACTCGGTTCCGGGTTCCAGATGCTTCCTTCCAGGCAACGCCAATAATCGGCTTTATTACTTTCCGGAATGGCTTGCACACAAGTATCGCACAAAGCCACCTGGTTCTGAATAACATCTTCTGTTTTAGGGCTTACCGTATATTCATGTACCGCCGGCTGGCTGTTGCATAGTTCGCACACGCCCTGGCAACGCTCATTTAGTTTCTCACTTATGGCCATTTAAATATTTTTAATTTTGCCAAAAGTACCAATAAGGAAACAGATTTATATTAGTTTGCCAAAAGATATTAAGTACAAGCCGGCTTAAGGCAAAACCGAATGCCCAACCAAGGATTTATAAAATAATGGCTTTCGGGCCAAGGCTCTGTTATTTATTTATCTATCAAGCGATAATAAACCAATGGCTAAACAGCCGCAAAGGCCGCATACCCGCACTTTGCAAATTCCTGCTATGGATGTATACCATAATTTCTTCAGTTCTGGGCTTAAAGAGAATAAGCACCAAGTGGTATATGGCACGGGCACGCCTCACCCGGGTCTTATTTCCCTGGCCTCTGGCCGCTATACACTTGCCCGCTGCTTATTTTTTAAGAATAATAGTGGTCAGAGCCCGGTAGAAAGCCTCACCAGCGGGACGCTGGCGAGAGCACTGGATTAAGCGCACTATCGATTTAATATCGATATTATTAATATTTTAACCAGCTTACCTTACGCAAATCTGATAAAACAACAGCTAACATGAGAAAAATAATATTAGACCTGGCCGTAACCCTGGATGGTTTTATTGAAGGACCAAACGGAGAAATTGATTGGTGTATTATGGACGATGATATGGGATTAGATCGTTTCCTGGCCGGTATCGATACCATTTTTTACGGCCGGGTAAGCTATGATATGTGGGGAAATTACCAGCCGGAACCTACCGCCACCGAAACGGAAAAGCAACTCTGGGCCAACGTACACGCAAAACAAAAAGTTGTTTTTTCCAGCCAGCCCGGCAATGATGATAAAGCGATTTATATTACTGCGGATATAGCGCAAAAAGTGGCAGAAATTAAAAACACCCCGGGCAAAGATATTTGGCTTTATGGCGGGGCCAAACTCATTACCACTTTTATTCAGTTGGGCTTAATTGATGTTTACAGAGTGGCGGTACACCCTACTGTTTTAGGTGCGGGCAAACCCTTGTTCCAGGATATTAAAAACCGAATTAACCTCCATTTACTGGATACCAAAATATTTAAATCGGGGGTGGTTCAGTTAATATACAGGCCGGTTTAAAAACTTTTCCCCTGCGGCAAAAGGGGAATACCCCTTATGTCGCTGTTATTAGAGCCTGTTTAAATTTTATTAAACGATTAAAAAAGCGGAATAAAATGGCTACTTTCTCCCATTAACCGCCGTCATTCCGGAAGAATCTTATGCGTTACCTAATCAGAAGATTCTTCCGGAATGACGGATTTTGACTGATTCTACTAAATTTAAACTTACGCTTAAATGAAAAGTTTATTAACTATCTTGGTTAGCTTTCTGCTCTTTCATTTATTCTTTTCTTTTGCTCTAGTTAGGTAAAAGGACAAATACCAATAAACAGGAAAATGTGAGCTAAATCTTAAGCGTTTTTCTGAACCTGTTTAGTATACTTCAAAAACAGCTAAAGCGCCATGGGTGGTGTTATCACCGCCCATTATTTAATTGCCGAACCCATACTCCCCTATTTATGAATCAGAACGCATATATTTTTGGCATATTCTTTTTTGGTTTAGCGGTGCTTTGTGGTTTATTCCAGAGCATTGTTCATCTATGGGTGGGTAACGAAATGATTTTCCTGCAATCGTTTGGCAGTTGGTTTTTAGCCGTCAATCTGGTTAACTTGGCCGGCACTTTTTTCCTGCTAAAATATTTGCACGCGCATAAATTTAAACTGGCCTTTACTAGTGGGTTAATGGCGGCCCTCTTTAACCTGGCTCAGGTTATTTTTATGTACGTTATTTTAATAACCGTTGCCCGGGAATTATACCCGTACAATGCCTTTTTTACCTTGCTGGCTCTGGTTGCAGCACTTGTATTTGCCGGTAGCCTGGTTTTTACCCAAGCCGGTAAAAGCCCCTGGTTAAAGCCCGCCGGGGTGCTTATGCTCTTTACCAATTTTGCTTTAATTATCATTATTATTAGTAGCCTGCTCGTTCGCGATGTTTCGTTAGCTATTACCCTCGATAAATTATCGCGGTGGGTTGTATTGGTCAGCACTTTTATTCCGGTGTTTTTTATCCTGAACTTCCGGAGAGGGTTAAGCGGGCAAGAAGCTGCTAAAGTCCTTCCGCCGCAGAAAGACCCCTGGGAATTATGGCTGGGTGCCGCCGGCATACTAGCTTTAATGGCCGTTTTTTATTTTGGATTAAATATATACCATGCTAGTTACTGGAATTTGAACTGGCGAAAAAAAGGCCCGGAACAAGCCCGGCAACTGGCCAAAGCTTATGAGGCCCGCACCTTTGTAAATAGCCACGGCGACACCTTGCATTATTTATGGATGAAGCCTGTGGATTACCAGCCCGAAAAAAAATATCCGTTGGTTGTTTGTTTGCACGGTGGTACCTGGGGCGTGCAACCCGCCGAACGGCACCTGGAGGTACCGGAACCGGCTCCATTTTTAGCTACCCCCGAAAACAGAAAAAAATACCCGGCCTTTTTGTTTTTGCCCCAATGTCCGGTTGGCCAAAGCTGGGGCGGTATTCCCCAAATTCCGGCCGCCGATTCGTTGGTGATGCAAACCATAAAAGCCCTGGAAGCAGAATTTAGGATAGATACCACCCGGCGTTATGTAGCCGGTGGTTCGGGCGGTGGTTACGGGTCGTGGCATTTAATTGGCACCCGCCCCAAAATGTTTGCGGCCGCCATTCCGTTTTGCGGCGCGGGCAACCCCGATTTAGCCCCGAATATGGTTGATGTACCGGTGTGGGCTTTTCACGGCAGCGTAGACAGAAACGTGCCGGTAAGTGGCTCGCGCCAAATGGTAGCGGCTATCCAAAAAGCAGGCGGCCAGCCGCGCTACACCGAGTTCCCCAACGTAGGTCATAACGTTTGGCCCCACATCGCGAAAACGCCCGGCGTACTCGATTGGCTTTTTGCCCAGCAACGAGATTAAATAAAGTACCAACATTACCAAGCTAGCGTCGTTTTTAAAGACGGGGTAAGTATTTATTTAACCGGCGCCTAAATATCCAAAATTTGCGCTCCGCTTTATTCTTTATAAATTCGGGCCATTGGCGCTATACCGGCAATTTATCTTACCGCTGCACCAAACGGGGTATTTGAAAGATAAATAAGTTAGATTTAGGTATTTGAAAACCGGAAGTTTTGGTCAATCATCATGCACTATCAGCTACTTAAACCCAATGCCAATCTCCGGCATTTAATCCGTTTCTTTTGGGTGTTTGAAGCCGACCTCACCGAAAGCAATCCGTATGAGCACACGTACACGGCTTCCGTTTTTCCGAAACTGGCCTTTCAGTACAGAGGCGTAATGCACCTACAGCAACCGGCTACTCTACCCGAAGCAGCTTTTACCTGCGGCTTTCAGGCCCAATCGAACCAGGCGGGGCTGATGCGCACCCAGCAGAAAGCCGGAATATTTGGCGTTTATTTTTTTCCGCAGGCCATTCCTATTTTGTTTTCCATTCCTGCCAGCGCCATAACCAACTACCATATTTCGCTAACCGACTTGCTGGGCAAACCTGGCCAAGAACTGGAAGAAAAAATGTTAACGGCCAAAAGCACCGCCGAACGGCTACAGATTATTACGGCTTTCCTGGAAAAACAACTCGTCCAATCAACGCTTAGCTACTCGCCCACCCTAAATACCATCCATTATATTCTTAACCGGCAAGGACTCATAAATATTGAGCAGTTTGCGGCCGATAATTTTTTATCTACGCGGCAGTTCGAAAGAAAATTTAAAAATTATACCGGCTTCAGCCCCAAATTATTTTCCCGGATTGTCCGGTTTGAGCACAGCATATCGGCTTACCTCAACAGCAATTTATCTTTAACCGAAGTGGCGTATGCCTGCGGCTATTACGATCAGTCGCATTTTATCAAAGATTTCCGGGAGTTTTCAGGGCAGCACCCCAGCGCCTATTTCCGCGCAGACCTTTCTATGTTCCGAACATCCGGGTAATGTCGGATACTTACAATTTTGGCGTTTAACCGCCGCCTATCTTTGCCCTGTAATATTTTATAAGTCCGTAAAGTAGTATGGGCCTTGGGGTTATTAAGGGTAAACAAAAGATGAACGAGAAAATTATTAAAAGCAAAGAAGTATTTATCTGTACCGAAAGTTTTGGGTTAGCTGCCAATCCGGCAATTATTTTAATAATGGGCGCCAATGCCTCTATGGTTTGGTGGGATAGTGCGTTTTGCGACAAGCTGGCAAGTAAAGGTTTTTATGTAATCCGGTTCGATCACCGGGATGTAGGCAAATCTACTTGCTATCCGCCCGGCGAGCCGCCCTATACGGTTATGGATATGGCCAACGATGTACTAAATATAATGGCTGCCTACCAGATTGAGAAAGCGCATTTGGCAGGTATGTCGTTGGGCGGTATGCTGGCGCAATTGGTAGCTATTACGCACCCAGAGCGGGTAAGCAGCCTTACCCTTATTGCCTCCAGCGTTTGGGCCGAGTTACCCGAGTTGCCGCCCATCGATTCTAAAATCCTGGAATATCATGCCTCGGCCGCCACCCTAAACTGGGAAGATTCAACAGCTGTGGTGAACTACCTGGTTGCCGGCTGGCGCTTGTTAAATGGTTCGCGGCATTCTTTCGACGAAAAAAGAGCGCGGCAACTGGCCCAAACCGAAATAGAACGCGCAAATAACCTGTTAAGCATGTTTAACCACGCCCAACTAAAAGGCGGCGAACACTTATACGGGCAAGCCCGGCATATTGCCGCGCCCACTTTAATAATTCACGGCACCGAAGACCCCGTACTACCTTATGCCCACGGCCAGGCTTTGCACCAATTTATCCCAAACGCTAAGCTGGTAACCTTAAGCGGCGCAGGCCACGAATTGCACTACCAGGATTGGGATATAATTATAGATGAGATGGTAAAAATTGCTGTTTAACTTACTTTAAGGCTTAATATAAAATCTATCGCCGGCCAATATTCTGGTTAAAGCGTTTTTATCAGCTCAGAAATATTGGTTGCGCGCATCCCTGCTCGTGCTGTTTATCTCCTAACCGTTGGCCGATGGGAGTAAGATTTTTTATCTTATTGCCGGAGGGATCGCCTAATAACTTGTGATGGGCACTGACACGTTGGCTTTTAATTCATTATTCGTTAACCCGCTCAATTCTACCTGCTTTTACCCCAACGAAAACACTTTATACTTGGTCTCGTTTAGAAAGTACAAACAGGTAAACTATGGAAAAGCTTAAAATATTATTGTTCTGCTTTTTGTATTTGGCAGCGTGCACGCCGGCGGTAAAAATAGAAAAATCGGAAGCTAGTCCGGGTTTTGCTTTAACTAATTACAAAACCTTTAACTTTTACGAAATAACATCCGATTCCGAATCAACGGATCAAGCGTATAGCAACCGTATTAATATTTTAAAAAATGCAATTCAGCAGGAGTTAACCAGCAAAGGATTAACCCTGGCCCCTACTAATCCGGAATTGCTCGTGAATATTGGGGTAGTAACTACCGAGAAAGTACAAACCCGCGAAACAACTATTCGGGAAGCGCCCCGATACATTGGGCAACGCCGTTACTCCTGGCAAAGCCGGGAAGTAGAAGTAGGCCGATACCGCGAAGGTACCGTTACGGTGGACCTGGTAGATGCCGCTAAAAATACCATGGTTTGGGAAGGCGTAGCCGAAGCCATTATCCCCCGCAAAGAAGCCCAACTGCAAAAAACCGTAGAAAAAGGAGTGACTAAATTGCTGGGGAATTTGAGATAATATTATTGGCAACGGTACCTGATACCGGTAAGCCCAATAGGCAACTTTTAATACCTTAAAGGTCAATATACTTAAGGATCAGAATAGCTTTAAGCTTATCTAAATAATTAACTACTCTATATAATAGCTGCTATCGCCGGCATCCCGCCGGTGATGCTATCTACCGGCCTCTGGCCGATGCGGTAAGTAAAAGATAATGAATTTTGCCGGCCAGCGGCCGGCAATAAAGAGACACATGCAAGGATGCCCCCGCCGAAAATAAAAATATATGAGCTGGTGTAGCGTAATTTATTTCTGGTCTAACTCCTGGGCGGTGACACCACCATCCAGGGCGATTTAGCTGTTTTTGAAGGCAAGGCTAAACAATAATTAAGTTGTGCTTTATCCTACCCATTCAAATATTAAAAGTAACGCCACTCAGCACACTAATTCAGTAAAAATATTATCAGCTAACTGCTGGCAATATTTTACCGCATAACAGTGTTGAGCCGTTTGTCGCATTATATTATTTAGGGTGCAAGCCCTGTTTGCTAGGGTGCTGCTTACTTATATTTCTTTTCGATCTTTACAATTTCCTTAATCATGCCGTCGGCTAACCGGCTAAAGCCCAAATCGGTTAAATGCACCCCGTCAACGGTATTCTCGCCGTCAGCGCCGGTCAGGTTTTTACTTTGAAGGTAATACAAATCTTTTATACCGGCAGCTCTCAGGTTTTTATAAGCCGTTTGCAAATTAATATTTTTGTCTTTCACTATTTTTGCCACCCGGGTATCTATCCAGGCGTGGTCGTAGTGAATATTTTCTACCAGCAAAATGGGGGTTTGGGGTTTGCGGGCGCGGAGTTCTTTTACAAAAGCTTCGGTTTTAGGCGTTACATCTTCGGGTTGTAAATTGGGCAAGCAATCCAGCACATACAAACTGGCATCTACTTCGGCTAATAACCGGGCAATGGGTAAATCTAATTTGCCATTGCCGGAAAAGCCTAAATTAATGGTTTCGCGGTTTAGTTTCCGGCCCAAAATAGACGGGTAAGCCATACCGGCACGGGTAGCACAAGCGCCCTGCGTAATAGACGTACCATAAAAAGCTATTTTCTTTTGGTTTTCTGCCGGTACCGGGTCAAAAGTTGCGCCTTTATCTACGCCCACCAACACCGAATCAACTCCATCGTATAGCGGTAAATACAATAAAAATTCTTTGGTGCCCGCCGTCATATTAGAAACCAGCAGCTCATCATTTACCTTTTTTGACGGCATGCCAACGCCGGCCCATTGCCAGCCTTTGCCCCCTTTCACGTACAAATCAACTCCTTTTACCCCCGTAGCGGCCATGTGGGGCAAATGTTTATCGAACCGGATGTACCACTTAACCCGGATGCTCTGGCTATTAGAAGTAAAACGCACGTTTATACCCGCCGAATTATGGCTTAAATTCCAAACCGCCGTTGACACTTCGTTTTTAATGCGACCGGGCAACCGATCGTAAGGATGCTCTAAATCTGTCCAGCCCTGGCCATTTATTTTTAATTTCTGAATATTATGCCAATCGGTTTTCTCATCTGCTACCGGGATAATATTAGGGTGGTTTACCAGCGGAGGCTTACCGGCCGTAAAACTTAAAAGTAAAATCAGCCAGAGAAAAGTTTTTCCGGTTTTAACTAAATACGAGGTCATGTTAGCAGTTTTGGTTAATTATTGGGCCGTAAAATATTTAGATTTAATTAATTCTGGTTTATTTAATTTAGGGCCGAGGCTTTATTCCATAGCTACCGGAACAAAAATAAGCGGCGTTGGCAAACAAGAGGCCCCTGGCGGTGAGTACGTTAACCGAATGGTTTGCTCCTGGCCATTGGCCGCCGGCGGAAACACCTGAACAAGAATGGCTTCGGGGTATTGTTTAACGGCCAGGTGGTCGCTGGGTAGTTGCACAATACCACCCGGAAATTTACCGGCACTTACCACCATACTGGCGGCCATGGCGCCGCACCACTGATTACCGGCCAGGGGGTTCCAGGTTACCAGGGCCAGCCCTTTGCCATCGGAGCTTTTCCATTTCATTTCTATTTCGTACAGCACCCCGTAATTACCGGCCAGTTTGGCTTGCTGCCCGCGGCTGCTTTCCTGCCCTATCACCCAGGGGTCTTGTTTACCATCGGCTATTTTTATTTCTATAGGCCCGCTTTGGGTATCGTAAACGCCTGCAGTAATTATTTGGTAATTGCTCACACCAAATACGCCCCGACCGGCGCCGCTCTGACTTTTAGGTGGCAAAATATTTTTAATTTGGGTGAGGGCTTTGGTACCGGCAATTTTTGGATCGGTCTGGATAACGCTTATTTCGCCGGGCTGGTCAATTACAAACTCATAAAAACCGTGAACCAGCTCATCGTATTTAACAATATTTTTTTCTAACTGCTCGTCGATGGGCAGGGCGGCACCCGGCTTTACAGTGCGTATTTTTTCTTGCGGCACCGAAGCAAAATAATCGGCTAAGCCCTCTTTGCCTATTTTATAATAATTGGTACTGGGCTTTTGCGACGAATATTTCAGCATCCGGATGTGCATGGGGCTTTTACCAGTATTTTTAATCAGGGCGGTAATTTTGCGGTCCAGCGATTGCGGTTCTTTTACCCCGTTTACATTGTACACGTACAACCGCACCGCTCCGGGCTGCACCGGCTCCCGAAAAGCAACAGCCTCCGGTACCCGGATATATTCGGGGTCATCCGAAATCAGGTATTGTGGTCCGGGTAAAACAACTTGCTGGTACGCTATAAAAGGGCGGGTATTTTGCAAAAATCCGGGCAACGACACAATGCCACCCTGTTTGGCGGCTAACAAAGCTTTATTTAAATCGGTATGGAGCTTTTGAGCAGTAGCTAAAACCGGAGATAAAAAAATCAAACTAAAAACCCAACAAGTCTTGAATAATGGTACGCACTTCATGGCAGGTAAAAGCGGCTAACGGTTAATGGCCGTTTGGCTGTAGCTATAAATATTTAGAATTATGTTTTAATACCGGCTTAAAAGTAATAAAATAAATTTTGCCCGGATAAGTTGATGTGGTTTGGGGCTGAAAAGTAATTTTCTTATTCGGGTTTAATTAAACTAAATATTCTCTTTAGCTGCCACAACGCCCTTTTAACTTATTTGGTAAATTTGTTATACTAACTGGTAAGCGGCAAATTATTTATTTGTTGGTACTGTAATTTTCATTCTCTACCTTTGCGGCCAGATTGGTGATTTGCCGGGCCCAGCGCCAGGTAAATCTTAAAAGGGAATCAGGTGTAATACCTGGGCTGTTCCCGCAACTGTAATCTTCTTAAAAGGTTAGTTTCTCGCTTATGCCACTGTTCTGCCCGCCAGAATGGGAAGGCTAAACTAACTGAAGAAAGCCAGGAGACCTGCCATCTGCTCTTATAGTTAAATGCTTTCGGGTAAAAAGCAAGACTGGTGCAGGTACATTCCGGATAGTACATTCTCCTTCGTCTTTTTACGCCTTTGCATTTTTTAATTAAATTTTTAACCTATTAATTAAAAATGAAAAAAGGTTTTTACACCCTTTGCGGCTGGGTTTCCGGCTGTGCTTTATTCTTTTACGGCGTACCAGCTTTTGCCCAGCAGGCCGATTCTTTGCAAAACAAACAATTACGCGAAGTAATGGTAACGGCCACCCGGGCACCCAAACCCGTTTCGGAAATTGGCCGGAGCGTTACGGTTATTTCCCAGGAGCAAATCCAGAACTCGGTTTATAATAATATCGGCGAGTTGCTCTCGCAGCAGGAAGGTATTTACGTGGTGGGTACGGGTCAGAATCCGGGCATGACCCAAAGTATTTTTATGCGCGGCGCCGGCAGTAACCAAACCGTTATTTTAATAGATGGCATCCGGATAACCGATCCATCGGCGGTAAATAATGCGCTGGATTTATCGGAGCTGGCTTTAACTAATATTGAGCGGGTCGAAATTGTGCGGGGTTCGCATAGTACGCTTTATGGTTCTTCGGCCATTGGCGGAGTTATTAATATAATCACCAAGAAAAACAACAAACCCGGCTTTAACGGGTTGGCCGAAGTAAAAGCCGGCACGTTTGGCAAAAGCACCTCGCTCCTAGCCCAAAACCTGGATTTAAATTATACTTTTAAAAACGGATTTTATGCCAACGCCCAGGTAAACAACCAGAATATTAAGGGCTTGGATGCTACCGTAGACACCGTAAAAACAAAAACCGGCTACTATAAACGCGACCAGGACGATTACAACCGTTTGGATTTAACCGGCAAAATTGGTTACCGGACCGATAAAATAGATCTTTATGGTTCGTACAAAAACACCAACTTTAAAACCGACCTGGACAAAGGCGCTTTTACCGACGATGATAACGCTGTATTAGATTTTAACCGCGATTTATTTACCTACGGTGCCAGCTACAAATTTAACCCCAAGCTTACATTAAGCTACATTGGCGGGTATTCTACCATGCACCGCGAAGTAGCAGACGACTCCTCGGCTGTAGATGAAAGCGGCACCAGCGACCGTACTTATTCGAGCAGTTTTGGTAAAGGCAGCATGGGCACCCACGAGTTGCAAGCTACTTTTAATACAGCTTTGTTTAATGCCGTGCTGGGCGTAGGCCGTTACCACGAAACCATGAACTCTGGCAGTTATTATTATTCTAACTCTGCTTTTGGCGTTTACGAATCAATTTCGGATTTAGATAGCCTGCATTTAAAATCTACTACCCACAATATTTTTGCGCACGTAGAATTAAATGGCGGCCTGCTCCACGAGAAACTAGCTAATTTTACTTTGGCCCTGGGCAGCCGCTACAACAACCACAGCAAATTTGGCAGCTTTACTACCTACGAAATTAATCCCAGTTATAAGCTTACCGGCAACATGCTGCTTTTTGCTTCGCTTTCTACCGGCTACAACGCACCGTCGCTTTTCCATTTATTTGCCCCTAATCAAAATTTCACCTCGGGCATTACCCGCGGCAACCCTGATTTAAAACCCGAAACGTCTGAATCGTATGAGTTTGGGGTTAAGCAAACCGTGCAGAATATTACTTTTGGGGTGTCTTATTTTAAAACCACCATTTCTAACAGCATTGAGTTTGTAAATCTTTGGGCACCCAATAAACCGGCAACAGCCCTTACTTACGCCGATTTTCGGGGTGACCGGCCTTTAAATTTAAGCCGCCAGGTAAACCAAGGTTTTGAATTTGATATTAATACCAATTTAAACACCAAATTTAGCGTGGCAGGAAATATTAGTATTGTAAGCGGCCGCTTAACGTTTAAGCCAGAAGATATTAACAACGCCCAAACCGGCGGCAACCAGGTACAACTGTACAACAGCGGCGTATTTATTAAAAACCAGGAAGTAGAAATATTAGGTTTGGTCAGAAGGCCCAACACGGCTAACGTAAGCCTGACGTATTTGCCCGTGCAGAAATTTTCTTTGCGCCTGGATACCCGTTACGCCGGCGTACGCAACGATAGCTTTTACGACAGCAGCCTGGGCCCGTACGGTGCTACCGGCACCAAAGGCATTGCTGATTATACTTTGCTGGATCTTTCGGGCCGGTTAAACATAACCCAACACTTAGTGGCCGGCCTGCGCCTGGAAAATTTATTAAACAACCGCTACTCCGAAATTAGTGGCTATACCACCCGGGGCCGGGGTATTTATTTAAATGTGAGATATACTTTGTAAAACCCAAACGCCTAAATAAAAAGCCAAAACTACCTTTACACGTGGTTTTGGCTTTTTTTGTGGCTAAATATTGCCCCGTACTTAGATGCCTTTTGGGCTTCCTGTATATCTGCCAATACCGGCATTTAAAAATACCAACGGCACATTGGCACTTAAACCCGCCACCGCACCTTGATTTTTTCGGGGAGGTTTTTAAATTTGTAAAATGAGGTACACAAAATATCTTTTAATATTCTGTTGCTGCTTTTCTTTTATTACGGGTTCGCTGGCGCAAAAACAAGCCAATATCTGGTATTTCGGCCAAAGGGCCGGCCTGGATTTTAGCAATGGCAATCCGGTACCGCTTACCAACAGCATGATGACCACCGACGAAGGCTGCGCCACCATTGCCGACGAAAACGGTAACCTGCTGTTTTACACCAACGGTATTAACGTCTGGAACCGCAACCACCGCTTAATGCCCAACGGCTATAAGTTAATGGGGCACCGCTCTTCTACCCAATCGGCGATAATTGTACCTAAACCCGGCAGCAGCAACTTCTTCTATATTTTTACCACCGACTTACAATCCCAGGCGTATGGCTTGCGGTACACTTCGGTAGATATGAACCGGCAAAACGGTTTGGGCGATGTGATGGATAAAAATATTTTTAAAACTTCACCGATTGCCGAAAAAATAACTGCGGTAAAGCACCAGAACAACCAAGACTACTGGGTAATTGTGCATAAATGGAATTCAGATGCCTTTGTGGCCTACCTGGTCTCTGAGAAAGGGGTTAGCATCGATCCGGTTATTACCAATATTGGTACCACATACAAAGGCAAAGGCAGCGCCGCCATTGGTTGCATGAAAGCCTCGCCGGACGGCCGCAAAATTGGCGTAGCTGTTTGGCGCGATTTTAACCGTTTCGAGGTTTTTGATTTTGATAATGCCACCGGCAAACTATCGAATAAAATTACCATTGAGCCTTATCCGGAAGCGTACGGCCTGGAATTTTCGCCGGACGGCAGTAAATTATACGGTACCACCAACGGCATAGCCGGCGTAGATGCCCAGCTCTGGCAATTTAATTTAAAAGCCGGCAACAAGCTGGCGGTAAACAGTTCGGCCATTTTAATTGCTACCTCGGCCAGCGATAAAATAGGGGCTTTGCAACTGGCCCCCGATGGCAAAATTTACCTGGCGCGCCAAGACGAAACCTATTTAGGTGTAATTCATTTACCCAATGCCGGCGGGTGGTCGTGCCGCTACGTAGACCAGGGCCAATCTTTAGGCGAGCGGAAATGCAAATTAGGCTTACCCAATTTTGTACAAAGTTATTTTACAAATTTAAAACTGTAACTCCCAAAATAGCTTTCTGGGATTCTGGTAAGTTTGGCCAAGGCAGGTGTAGTTATGGTTTACCTGAATAATTTGCAAAATATTTATGCTTCTGGTTACCTTTAGCCCGTTCATATTTTAGCCGGATAATATCGTGGTAAAACGCTTTTACGTTGATCAGTATGTAGACCGCATTTTAGCCGGCGATCGGGTAGTTTTAAGTCGGGCTATTACGTTAACCGAAAGCACCTTAACCACCGACCAGGAACTTGCCCAAAACGTAATCAACCGCTTATTACCTCACACCGGCAACTCGGCAAGAGTTGGGATAACCGGTTCTCCGGGCGTAGGCAAAAGTACCTTAATTGAAGCGTTTGGTAATTATTTAATTAATACCCACCAGAAGAAAGTAGCAGTTTTAGCTGTAGACCCCAGCAGCCGGCGCACCGGCGGCAGTATTCTGGGCGATAAAACCCGGATGGCTACCCTGGCTACCAACCCCGATGCGTACATTCGACCATCGCCGGCGGGCAATTCTTTAGGCGGCGTAACCCGCCACACCCGCGAAGCCATTATTTTGTGCGAAGCCGCGGGCTTTAATGTTATTCTGGTAGAAACAGTAGGCGTTGGGCAATCGGAAACGGCGGTGCATAGCCTCGTCGATTTTTTTCTGTTGCTGCTGCTACCCGGTGCCGGCGACGAATTACAGGGCATTAAAAAAGGCATTATGGAAATGGCCGATGGCTTAGCCATAACCAAAGCCGACGGCGAAAACCTGAACCGGGCTAAACAAACCCAGGCAGAATACCGGCAAGCCTTGCACTTATTTCCGAAACCCGCCTCCGGCTTTTTGCCACCCGTAACTACCTGTTCTGCCTTACAAGGTTCGGGCATCGATGTTATTTGGGAAAATATCCAGCATTATCTTACGCTAACGCAGCAAAACGGGTATTTTAATCAAAAACGCGCCGAACAAAACCTGCAAGGGCTGCACGACATTATCCGGAATTACCTGGAAGAACGGTTTTACGCCCAACCGTTTGTACAGAGCCGCTTACCCCAAATTCAGGACGAAGTAAAACGCGGCCTATTATCGCCGTTTCAGGCCGCCGCCGAATTATTTAAAGCCCCGTAATTAATAATATTAGCGTAACTGCTTACCTCAAAGATTTACCTAAATAATTGCGAGGGGTACGAAATTCTAACATAAAAGGCGGCAATTATAAATCCATTACTACCCCTATCAACTCGCCATTTAACTAAAAACCTGCACCTAATTATAGACTTCCTCAATAATTGGCCCCACTGGTGCTATATTACAATTAATCAAAGTTTACAATCAGTATAATATTTATTAAAATATTAATATTAATATAAACTTAAACCACTAAATTATTCACCTTTAGAATTAATACTAGGCATTACCAAAAGAGCTTTTAACCCAATTAAAAACTTGTACAAAGCATAAAAAACAGGACTAAACAAATTTATATTAAAATAAATAATATATTTTAAAAAATTCCTATTTCTTTATTTGTTTATATATTTAACTCTATCTATATTTAGTAAAATATTGTTATTTATGCTGGATATAAAGGTTTACCTCCATCGCTCAAAAATTAAAGTAGAGCCTTTTTTATTTCTGTTGGCCGGAGTTAGTTTTCTGTTGAAAGCTTATCTCTTATTTTTAGATGGAGCGCTTACCAGCTTTTGGTTTGGCCTGAACACCTTGCTGGGTATTTCGCTACTGGGCTTTATGCTGCAGCAAGTAATAAGCCGTTACAAACATCCCAAAACAGCCGCTTACCTATCTAGCCGGATTGGTTTTATGTTGGTTGTGGCCAGCCTAATCAAATTATGGAGCGGCATAACCGACCTGCAACTTGCCTTTTTAACCGCCGGTTTGCTATTAATGTTTACCAGCAGTATAGAAGAAAGCCTGCAAAAAGTTTATGCATTAACCATCGACGATGAAGGCATTATGGTGCGGGGAAATCTTTTTAACACGCAGTGCTTCGCCTGGCACGAAATTCAGGATTTAGATATTAAAAGAGCCCGGGTTAAACTTACGCTGCACAACGGCACCATTCTTAACTTAAGGGTAGACCGGCTGCATACCGATAGCACCATGATTAGAACGGCCCAGTATTACAGCGAGAAGTTAATGGAATCTACCCCCCAACGGGCTTTAATGGTGGCTTAACCTGGCCTATACAATTAGTAAATTTAAACCATATCCTCCCCGTTGGTATTCACTATCTGCTGGCTCTCTGGCGAAATAAATGCAGTTTTGGCTGAAGATTAGCTATAACTTACCTCTGGAAATCTACTTGCTGATACAGGAAATATAAACGTAATATTGGTGTTTGTATTGAAGTTAGCTCACGTTGGAAGAATAAATAAATTATGAAAGATGATTATAGTGATATCTTTCAATTAGTAGGGCTGAGTAATTATATGTATGTGTTAACGACAAACAAATTCCCTTTACTCCAACAGCGCTAATTTCTCTGTGGTGAGCTGATTTAATTTCGGGCGTGTTTGAAACTTATTGTTCAGGGTTGGCTTAAAGAAAAAAGAAACAAGGTTTTATAGCATACTCATTTTCATACTAAATGCTGTACATCATTATAAAAGAGATTAGGATGAAATATTTAGGTACACTAATTATACTACTATTGTTTTTCAATGCTTGTAATGCTCAGACAAAATCTTTGGATTACTCTAAGACAATCAAAGAACAGGCAAACGTAATGGGACAACTTTTATTAAAAAAAGACTTTAGTTCGTTCACTAAATTCACTTATCCCGCAGTCATAAAAATGATAGGCGGCAAACAGAAAATGATAGAAGCTATGGAGAGAGGCTCTAAAGAAATGGAAGCAGCGGGTACAGGCTTTATGAATGTTTCCTTTGGAAACCCTTCTAATATTTTAACTGAAAAGAATGAACTACAATGCACGCTCCCCCAAACTATTGAAATGAAAGTTCCTAATGGACGACTTGTTACCAAATCAACTATGATTGCAATTTCAATTGATAAGGGCAAAAATTGGTACTTTTTAGATACTTCGGGTAAAGATATTAAGACAATGAAAAGTATGTTACCAAATTTGAGCACGGACTTAGTAGTCCCGAAGCCACAACAACCAACTTTTTATAGGAACTAACACACCAAAGTGGTTTACTGCAAGTAACGTTGACATAGTTAATAAAAATCATAAACATCTCTATTGCGTCACCCTAATAAAATTTCATAGCCTTTACAATTGTTATATTAATATTAGTTGTTCCTATACTATATAAATCCTCTGCCTGCTGAGACTAATTTGTAATATCGAAAGCGTAGCTAATAATAGGTTGGACTAAATTCCTAAACCAGCTCAATTTAAAGTACAGCTAACAGATAATACAACAGCTAAAAGCTACAAATTAAATCAACGCTTTTCTTTCAGGGTTACTTTGGCCAGGCGGCAAATACCACCTAAGGGCGGATTAAATTTGTAGACGTTAATTTTCACCCCCTTTATCAGCGGAAAGCGGTGGTAAATATTATCAATGATGCGGTGGCCTAAATGTTCGAGCAAACGGGCCGGTTTAGACATTTCTGCGAGCACCAACTGGTAGAGCACCTCGTAATTTACCGTTTGGTGTAAATCGTCGGTTTCGGCAGCGGCATGTAAATCGGTGTAGATATATAAATCTACACCGTATTTATTTCCAATTTTCTGTTCTTCGTCGTAAAACCCGTGAAAGGCAAAAAACTCCATGCCTTCAAGCGCAATGCGTCCCATGTGCTTTTGGTTTATTCAAAATCATCAAAGAAAGAACCACCAGCCGTGGCCTTTTCTCTAACCAAAGCCGGCCGTGGCATTACTGGTTGCGTGTTAGCCGGGTGCGGCGTAGTAGGCGGCTGAATTTCGGGTTTTTCGGGGGTAACCGGTTGCACATCCGGAATGGGTTGCTCTACACGGTCGGGTTGTATTTCCGGAATATCCGGGCTGGGCCGTTCAATATCGGGCGCCGGTACATCGGGTACCGGGGTTTGCGGGCTCGGTATTTCGGGCTGGCTAGGCTGGTACGGCTCGTAAGGCGTACTGGGCACTTCCGGCTGAATGGGCTGGATGGGTTGAATAGGCTGTACAGGGTCGCCCACGGCTTTAATGTCCCGGGAAATATTCATGGCTACTTTCTCGTTTTTAGCTGTTTCGACCGCTATAGTGGATGTTGCGGACGAAGGTACATCCTGGTAAACTTTTTCCAGGTCTTCGCGCTTAACCTTAATATTGGCGGCCCGGGCCAGTATACTCGAAAGAGATGGTCTTGGTTTGGCTTTATTTTTTTCTACTTTCTCTAAAGCATCGGTAGCCAGGTTGCTTAAATCGCGCAGCAAGCCGTCTAGGTAGCTTTCCAGGCGCTGGTGTTCTTGCTCCAGGGCTTTTACTTCCTGCTGCATTTCGGTTACGGCTTTGTCCGACTGGCTGTAAGCATCTTCTATAATATTGCGGGCTTTTAAGCGGGCATCGTTTAACAGTTGTTCTGATTTAAGCTGCGCTTCGCGTACTTGCAAAGTAGCTTCTTTGGTAGCTTGTTCTACCAGGCTGTTGCCGGTGTCTTCGGCGGTTTTAAGCGTGCGGTACAACGTAGACTCTACCTCCCGCATTTTTTGTACTTCTTTCGTGGTTGCTTCTAATTTAAAGCGTAACTCCTTGTTTTCATCCTGCAATTTTTCCCACTGCTGCGATAAAGTCAGCAAAAAAGCATTCACTTCGTCTTTATCTAATCCCCTGAAAGCTTTCTCAAAGGTCTTCTGCCTGATTTCTAATGGTGTTATTTTCATACCGCAAATTAAATTTTAAATCCCAAACCGAAATAGTACGATCATCACTACACGAAACTAGCGAATTTAACCGAGCCGGCCAAAATAATTTATTTACCGAAGTGCCGTGGCCGGCGTGCCGGGCCCGGTCGATTACCTTTAGTAAACGGAACGTTTGAGCATCCCAAATCTTCACCGATTTATCCATACTGGCGGTGGCAAAATAACGGCCGTTGGGGCTAAAAGTAAGGTGGTTAATGGTAAACAGGTGGGCTACAATCGACGAATATTCATCGTAACCGGTAGCGGGTTGCCATATTTTAAGGTGCGCATCGCGGCTGCCACTCAGCAAAAAATCGCCGGAGGGGGTATAGGCTACCGTAAATACCGAATTGGCGTGCGCAGCCCAGGCGTATTTTAAGGCCAACGTTTCGGCATCCAGAATGCGGATGTTATTATCGGAGTAACCTACGGCCAGTTCGTTACGGGTTTCGTTTACTGCAATGCTCCGCACGCTTTTGGCGGCGTACCACTGCCGGCCTGTTACCGAAAAATCATGGGTATTCAGCATGGTAATACTGCCATCGGCTGCACCTACATAAAGCAGGCTGTGTTTAGGCGAATAAGCCATATCAAAAAAAGCGCCACCGGCCAGCGGTACTGTTTTTGTTACTTTTTTACCTACAACATCAATAATTTGTAAACCATTATGGTTGTGGCCTACTACCAACACCTGGTGCTCTGGCAACCACTTTAAAGCGTATACCGAGGTATTAACCTGCGCTACCAGTTCGCCTAACTCCGGATTATTTAAATCCCAGGCTACCACCATGCCGTCGCCGCCCGACGAATAAAAAATATTTTCCTGTCCGGAGGGTGCCAGGGTATAAACGCAGTCGCGGTGGCCGGTGAGCGTAGCAATTTTCTGAACTTGTATAAAACTGGCCATAATAATGTAAATCTGTAATAAATGGGCCTGGTCTTGTAACTTACCTAAACAGGTAAACAATAGCCGGTTGCCCTGCAGTAATAAATTTATTTTCCGGGATAAAATTACAGGTTTAAGCCCAAACTAACTTATTTTTATATTATTGCGGCAGGTTTTAACGCTTAAAACCTTTACTCGATAGTTAAACAGGCATGCCCCTTCACCAAATCAGGAAAATATACCCGCACGTTTTTATTGGTTTCTGGCATATAACCGAAAGCCCTGCCGAGTTACTGGCTATGCTGGAAAATTTACTTCCGGGTGCACGACCCGAAATACCGGCTTTTACCAGCCAGTCGCGGCAACGTCAATGGCTGGCCAGCCGCCTTTTAGCTTATTTGGTATTACAAAAATTTACCCCGGAAATAATACTGCTGCAAACCGCTGCTAATGGTAAGCCCGTATTTTCCGGGAGTGCTTACCAAATATCCATTAGTCATTGCCAGGACCGGGCCGCCGTTATCGTTTCAAATAATATTCAAGTTGGCATAGATATTGAAACTATCAGCCCAAAAGTTATGCGCATTGCCGATAAATTTATGACGGAGACCGAAAAAACGGATGCCGCCGGCGATACCGAAAAAACGTTGGTTTATTGGAGCGGCAAAGAAACCTTGTATAAACTTTACAGTAAAAAACAGCTTATTTTTAAAGAAAACTTGTTTATTAACGCCTTTACCAAAATGCCCGCCGGTACCACGGCCGCTCAGATTATCACCCCCGATTGCCATAAAGAGTATGCTTTACACTACGAAATCGGGGAAAAACATATTCTGACTTATGCTTTTGACGTTTAAACCTTTAGCTATGAAATATTTATTTTTACTCACCTGTGCTTTAACTTTTTCGGGAGTAGCTTATGCCCAAACCGGCGGCTACCAGATTGGCCAGCCCGTGAAAGATTTTACCGTACTCGCCGACTATGGTTCTACCAAAGCAGTGGCGGTAATATTTATGAACCGAAACTGCCCCAACTCCCGGCTTTACGAAAGCCGGTTAAATACCCTGGCTACAGCAGCGGCTGCAAAGGGCGTAAACTTTATTCTGGTTAATGCCCCCATTAGCATACAAGAGGCCGGTAAAGAAACCGATAAAGATACGCCGGTAGGCAATATAAAAATGATTGCCGATAATGATTTAAAATTTAGTCAGCAATTTGGGGCAACCAGAACCCCCGAAGCTTTTCTGCTGCTGCAGGTAAACGGTAATTTTGTGCTTAAATACAAAGGTGCCATTGATGATAACCCGCAACTGGAAGCCTCGGTGAAAGAGCATTACCTGCGCAACGCTATTGATGCGGTGTTAGCGAACCGGCCCGTGCCGGTACCAGAGAAAAGAGCCGTAGGTTGTATGATAAAACGACAATAAATAAAAAAGCTAAGAAGCAAAAAGGCCGCGTACTTACGCGGCCTTTTTGCTTCTTAGCCAAGTAATATTTTATTTTACTTTACTCTTCATTTTCCTCGGCATCGCCGCCGGCTGAAGTGTCCGGAGAAGTTTCGTCGGTGATGGCATCCAGCAATTTATTTACTTCCACCGCTTTTTCGGCTTCGTTTAGTTTTTCGAACGATAAAGCCAGGTTGCGCAAAGCCCGTTTTACAATATCCAGGTTAGAGCAAGGCTCATAAAAAATATCTACCGGGTTCAAGTTCAGTTGCAGAATATAGTTATCTATATCGGCTTTGGAAAGCATTAACCCTTTGTTGTATACATTTATGTAAAACTGGAAATTAGCGTGCTTGTACGTTAAGATAAATAAATTAGGCAAATTAACCCCGTAAACCGGCAATTGTAGCTTTTGCGCAATGGTCAGGTAAATTACACATAAGGTTAAAGGATTGCCCCGCTTGGTTTCCAGGGCCAGGTGCAGCATAGAATTGGCCGGCGAATGAAAATTTTTGGTATTGGCCGATAATTTATACAGCTTAAACAGTACGTGGTTTAAAGCTTTAATCTGGTCGTAGGGGTGCATATCGGTACGCACGTGCAGCCAGGCTTCGTAATAAATCTGGTCTAACTTTTTGTTAATATTTTCCAGCGAAGCATCGGGGTACTGGTAGCTGTTTACCAGCCACATTCCCTCAATTAAATCAACCGCCCCGTTATCTTTCCAGGCTTTAAATCTATTGGTGAGGGCATCGTACTGCAGTTTATGAATCAGTTCTTCTATTTTCTTCTGCACGTCCGGGTTAATACTTCCCTCCCATTCCTCTTCCAGAAACGGAATCATCGACTCACCCAACGAAACAATTTTTTCTTCTACATGGGTGGCAATATGCTCATCCTCGTCTTCTAACAAGGAAATTAACGCCTTTATCTCTTTATTTGTCACGCCTTTTTTGTAAATTAGAATTTAATATCTGGCCATTAAGACTTACCCCGCGGTTATTGCTTAATCCCGATTATACCTAAACAAAATTACAGTAGGTTTATGTTTCCGGCCAACCTCATTTATCAGAAATTGACGTTACCCCGAAACATGGCTGCACCTGCAAATTTCTGACTTTTAATTTCTAATTTCTAATTAAAAATTTAGTTTCTGTTTATTTTCAGGTTTGAATAACGCCTACATTAAACGGCTTTTCTATGGGAGCATGGTTAGCCGCCTGAATCCCCGTCGAAATAATTGGCCGGGTAGCCAACGGATCGATAATGCCATCTACCCACAACCGGGCAGCCGCATAATACGGCGATAACTGCGCATCATAAGTCGTCTGGATTTGGTTCAGGAGATTTTGTTCGGCTTCCGGGGTAATATTTTCGCCTTTGGCTTTAAGGGCTGCCACCTGAATCTGCAACAAAGTACTGGCCGCCGATGTGCCGCTCATAACGGCAATTTGCGCCGTAGGCCAGGCAAATATTAACCGGGGGTCATAGGCTTTGCCGCACATGGCGTAGTTACCGGCCCCATACGAGTTGCCCAGAATAAAAGTAAATTTAGGCACCACCGAATTGGCCATGGCATTTACCATTTTGGCCCCGTCTTTAATAATGCCACCGTGCTCGGCTTTACTCCCCACCATAAAACCTGAAACATCCTGTAAGAAAACCAGGGGTATTTTTTTCTGATTGCAGTTCATGATAAACCGGGCCGCTTTATCTGCCGAATCAGAATAAATAACGCCGCCCATCTGCATTTCGCCTTTTTTGGTTTTAACTATTTTGCGCTGATTGGCCACAATGCCTACGGCCCAACCATCTATGCGGGCTAAGCCACAAATTAAGGTTTGGCCATACAGGTCTTTGTAAGGTTCAAAAGCCGAATCGTCGATTAACCGATCTATAATTTCCTGCATGTCGTAGGGCTTTACCCGGTCGGTAGGCAACAGGCCGTACATTTGTGCCGGGTCGGCCTTGGGTAGTACCGGAGTGGTGCGGTTGAAACCAGCCCGGGCCGGTTCACCCATTTTATCAAAAATATTCCGGATGTGGTCCAGGCATTCTTCGTCGGTTTTAAATTTGTAATCGGTAACGCCCGATATTTCGGAATGGGTAGACGCGCCGCCTAAAGTTTCGTTGTCAACGGTTTCGCCGATAGCGGCTTTTACCAGGTAAGAACCCGCCAGAAAAATGGAGCCGGTTCCCTCTACAATCAAGGCTTCGTCGCTCATAATGGGCAAATAAGCCCCACCCGCCACACAACTACCCATAATGGCCGCAATCTGCACAATGCCCTTAGCCGACATAACGGCATTGTTCCGGAACATACGCCCAAAATGTTCTTTGTCCGGAAATATTTCGTCTTGCAGGGGCAAATAAACGCCGGCACTATCTACGAGGTAAATAATGGGTAAATGGTTTTCCAGGGCAATTTCCTGGGCCCGCAGATTTTTCTTGGCGGTAATCGGAAACCAGGCGCCGGCTTTTACGGTGGCATCGTTGGCTACTACTACGCATTGGCGGCCTTTAACATAGCCCAAAACCACTACTACGCCGCCCGACGGGCAGCCCCCGTGTTCCGGGTACATGCCATCGCCGGCCAGGGCGCCTATTTCCACCAGCGGGGCATCGGCATCGAGCAAATATTTAATTCTTTCCCGGGCCGTGAGTTTGCCTTTTTCGCGCTGGGCTTGCTGCCGTTTTTCGCCGCCGCCCGCATACACCTGGTGCAACTTGTTATTTAGCTCGGTGCACAAATGTGTAAGGTTTTCTCTATTTTTCAGGAAGGCATTATCCATAGCAGAACAGGTTGGCCAACAAAGCAAAAAATCCGCAACGGGCGGATTCTTTACTTATCAGATAATTTTATAAAAGTATAAATTTATAATATTAAAACCGGAAAGCTGGTGTATTAACGTTTATTGGCGGCACTATCGGCGTTGTTTACGGTTTGGCCCAGCACATTATTTGTTTTGGTACTAACCTTCGCGGTTTCAGCTTTTTTATTTTTACCGCCCCCGCCAATACTCAGCAAAGAAAAATGCACATAACGCTTCGGGTTCTCTTTTAAATCTTTAAGCAAGGCATCTAAACTGGCCGTAGAGGCATTCATGTTGGCGTAAAGCGAATCGTCGTTCATGAGCCGGCCTACGGTGCCGTCGGTTTGGTTTAAAGTTTGGTTTAATTTAGCCAGTGTAGCTTGGGCCTCGCCTACCGTTTGGTTCATGTTCCGGACCATATCATTTACCGGCGCATTCTTTAGGGTATCGGTTATTTGGTTAAGGTTAGAAGCCAATGCATTAAACTTTCTTTCGGTTTCGCGCAACGAACTGGTTAAGGCACTCATATTGCTGGTAATGGCGTTTATGTTGCGCTGATTGGCCACCATTAAAGTACGGAACGCCTCGGTAGTAGCGTTGGTATTGGCAATAATAGACTGAATATTGCGCTTGGCATCGGCGTTTAACAAAGCGTTAAAACGCACCAGCGTAGAATCTACCTGGCCCAGTACCGGCATGGCCTTTTCTGATAACATGGTGGTAATGCTCCGCTCTACAAAAGGAATCAGGGTTTCGCCGCCGTTGTACCGCACCGTATTGGGCCGCACAAATAAAGTAATGGCTTTACCCCCGAGTAAGTCGCTGCTGGTTAAACTGGCAATGGTAGAATCGCCAACCTGCACGCCTTCCTGCACAGAAATGCCTACTTTAATTTGGTTATTGTTATCTACCTGTAGTTTCATGTCCTGTACTACGCCCACCCGGATGCCGTTTACAACTACCGGGCTAGAAACAGTTAAACCATCTACATTGGGGTAAATAACATAGTATTTTTTACTGGAAGAGAAAAAATCAGTTCCTTTCAGGAAACGATAACCAAAAAACAAGGCAGTAATTGCCACTACACCAAGCAGGGCTACTTTTACTTCTTTAGAAATTTTCACGTAAAATCGCGGTTAAAATTAATTCATCGCTTCCAGTTCTTGTTTGTAGTCCTTGAAAGCTTTATATATTCCTGAAGCAATATACGTTTGGCCCAACTTATCGTTGAGATATTTTTCTTCTTCGGGATTGGTTAAAAATCCTACTTCAATTAAGGCACTGGGCATGGCCGATTTCCAGAGAACCAAAAACCCGGCTTGCTTTACCCCACGGCTTACGCGGCCCACTTTGGTTTTAAAATTATGCTGCACTTTCTGGGCAAAACGTAAACTATTATCCATGTAAGCGCTTTGGTACAACGACATTAAGATATGGCTCTCCGGCGAACGCGGATCAAAGCCGTCGTATTTTTTCTGGTAATTTTCTTCTTTTAAAATAACAGAGTTTTCGCGGTTAGCTACTTGCAGGTTGCCCTCGGTTTTGTGTAAACCCATGGTGTAGGTTTCAGTTCCGTAAGCGGCCGGTGGCCCGGCGTTGCAATGGATTGAAATAAACAGGTCGGCGTTGTTTTTATTTGCAATACCGGCCCGGTCAATTAACTCAACAAACGTATTGGTTTTGCGGGTATAAATTACCTTTACATCGGGCAGGTTGGTTTCTATTTCTTTGCCTAATTCTAAAGCAACTTTCAAGGCAATATCAGCTTCGCGCGCCGACCGGCCATTACAGCCAATATCCTTGCCGCCGTGCCCGGCATCTATCACCACTGTACGCACTTTTCCATCGGCCCGATTTACTTTATTAAACCCACTCAACACAAAAAAAATACTTGTAAATAAAACGCAAACAATATTTTTCACAACATTCGTTTGTTAAGATGTAATCGTATTAACTTTGCAAAAATATATAAAAATAACTTTAATCCTGAAAAGATCTCCATACATTTTGAGGATGCTGCTCGTAGGGCAGTTGGTACTATTTTGCAGCCTTGGAGCAATCGCCCAGATTGTTCCCACAAATTCTTTGAACCAACCGGTACCCACCGATACCCTAAAGGTAAAACAAGATTCAATTAAAGGCGATATTACCACCACTATCAAATATACAGCCAAAGATTCTATTGTATTTCACGTGAACGAGCGCGTGGTAAACATGTACGGCGATGCGAATATTGACTATGGTGATTTGTCGTTGAAAGCAGCTACTACGGTTATTAACTACCAAACGAGTATTTTATCGGCGGCTGGTACCGTAGACTCTACGGGCAAAGACGTAGGTACGCCGGTTTTTAAGCAAGGCGCCGAAATGTATACGGCCCACCACATGGATTATAATTTTAAAACCAGAAAAGGTAAAATAAGCGGGGTGGTTACGCGGCAGGGCGAAGGATTTTTACATGCCGAAACCGTAAAACGTACCGCCGACGAAGCTTTATTTGGTGCCCATGCCCGTTATACTACCTGCGATTTGCCGCACCCGCACTTTTATATTAATGCTACTAAAATAAAGGCTATACCGGGCAAAAAAATATTCTCCGGCCCTTTTAACCTGGTATTTGCCGATATTCCTACGCCCGTTGGCTTTTTGTTTGGCTACTTTCCTACCCCAACCAAATTGCGTAGCACGGGCAACTCGGGAGTGATTATTCCTACTTTTGGCGAAGCCCGCGAACAAGGTTTTTATTTACGCAATGGCGGCTATTACCTGGCCCTAAACGAATATATTGGAGTTAGTTTACTCGGTGATATTTACTCCTACGGCAGTTGGGCGGCGCACGTGCAGGCAACCTACAACAAACGCTACGCTTACCAGGGTAATTTTGGCCTTGATTACAGCGCTACCCGCTACCCCGACAACGACGAACCGGCCAACCCGGTAGTTGGTCCCGGACGTTTTCAGCGGCTGGAGCCACGAAGCTTTTTTATCCGGTGGTCGCATTCGCCGGCTGCACGCCCGGGCGGTAAATTCTCGGCGAGTGTGCAGGCGGGTAGCAGTTTTTACAACCGGCAAAACCAAAACGCCTACACCGATGCCAACCGGTTATCAGCCTCTTTTAGTTCTTCTGTTCAGTACCAGTTTGCCAACCCCAACTCGCCGGTAACTTTTACGGCTTCTTTGCTGCAAAACCAAAATGTTACCACCAAAGTAATGAACTTTACTTTACCGGAAGCTACTTTGGCCGTAAACCGCCAATACCCTTTCCGGCTTCTTAGCCGCGACCGGAATACCGGGGGTAACTTTTTAAAAGATATTGCCATTGGGTATTCTTTAACGGCCCGTAACCAAATTTCTACCCAGGTACAAAGCAACACTTTACCGGGCGTAAACCTGATTGGCGGCGAGCGCCAGGATACGGCATTAAGTTTAAACATGAATACCATACCGCTCATTTGGCGGAATAAACAGTTAGGTTTCCAGCATTCCTTCCCTATTTCCATGAATAGTATCCGGGTACTTAAACATTTCAGTTTATCGCCCAGCATTTATTACAACGCCACTTCTTACTTTAAAGAGTTGCGCTATACGTTTGTAGAAAGCGCCAATGCCGTCCGGATCGATACCATTAATAAATTTAGCTGGGCCGGCACGTATGGTGGTGGGGCTAGTTTAACTACCCGTATTTACGGAACTGCCAATTTTGGCGAAAACAAAAAACTGCAGGCCATCCGGCACCAGATTACCCCCTCTATTTCGTATAACTACACCCCCGACCTTTCCAATACTTACGACGAGCGGGTACAATTGAGTAATATTGTAAACAGCACGACCGGTATGGTGCCTTACCAATATTTATCCAGGTATAATGGCTTTTTATTTGGCACGCCCAGTTCCGGCAAGCAAAGCGCCCTGTTTTTCAGTATCCAGAACAACGTAGAAGCTAAAATAAAGGCCAAGAGCGATACCGCCGACACCGCCGAAAAAATTAGTTTAATCGATAACTTTAGCTTAACCAGTGGGTATAATTTTGCAGCCGACTCTTTCCACGTACAACCCATAAACGCGCAGTTCCGAACCGTTTTATTTAAACGCCTGAATATTTTTACCAGCGCCAATTTAGATCCGTACCAGGTAAATGCCGCCGGCCGCCGCATCGACCGGCTTTTAATGAGTCAGAACAGCTTCCAGTTTGCCCGGATTACTACCGCTAACCTGAACATGGATATTGACCTGAACCCGGAATCGATGAAAAAAAAGCAAGATGCCAAGGCCGCACCCAGTACCAACCGGCCTTCGCTCGAAACAGATGCCCGGTTACAGGAACAATATGTAGATTTTACCATTCCCTGGACTTTCCGGATAAACTATACAGCCAGTTATTTCTCGCAGGGTAACGGCGAATCCCGGACCACCCAATCGTTGGGGTTTGATGGTTCTTTAAGCCTGACCGATAAATGGAAAGTAACCTATAACTCGGGTTATGATTTTGAAAATAAGTCTTTAACTTACACCAGTGTAAACATTCACCGCGACCTGCACTGCTGGGAAATGAGTATTGGCTGGATTCCTTTTGGGCAGTACCAATCGTATAACATTAACATTAATGCGCGCTCGGCCATTCTGCGCGACCTCAAACTTACCCGAAACCGCAGCTGGTATAACCGGTAGGCCATTATTAATTAGAAATTATGAATTAAAAATTAGAAATTAAGCCTTAATATTACGCCGTTATTTAACTGGTTAAAGCCAGAAAAGTAACGGCTTTTTATTTTATGTTTATTATATATGATTCCAGTGCCTGGGCTAAAACCTTGTTTGGTTAATCTAGTACGGATTAGTATAATTCCTAATTTATAATTCAAAATTTAAAACGCATGTCTGTACAAAAGCGGGACATCAAAATTATTACTACCCACCAGCTGCAAGCCATGAAAGAGCGCGGCGAGAAAATATCGATGCTTACGGCTTACGATTACTCCATGGCTTCTATACTGGACGACGCCGGCGTGGATGTATTGTTGGTGGGCGATTCGGCATCGAACGTAATGGCGGGCCACGAAACCACTTTACCCATTACTCTGGATCAAATGATTTACCATGCCTCATCGGTGGTACGAGCCGTACGGCGGGCCTTTGTAGTTGTAGATTTACCTTTTGGTTCTTACCAGGGCAATTCCTCCGAAGCATTACGTTCGGCCATCCGGATTATGAAAGAATCGGGTGCGCATGGGGTTAAATTAGAAGGGGGTGCAGAAATAAAAGAATCGGTAATCCGGATTTTAAGTGCCGGCGTCCCGGTAATGGGCCATTTGGGACTTACGCCGCAATCTATTTATAAATTTGGTACATATACCGTGCGGGCCAAAGAAGAGCAGGAAGCCAACAAACTTGTTGATGATGCCATGCTCCTGCAGGAATTAGGTTGTTTTTCCATTGTGCTGGAAAAAATTCCCTCTACCCTGGCCCAGCGCGTAGCCGCCTCGTTGCAAATACCCATTATTGGCATTGGTGCCGGCCCCTTTGTAGATGGGCAGGTACTGGTAACCCACGATTTACTGGGCATTACAAAAGAATTTAAACCCCGCTTTCTCCGCCGCTACGCCGACCTGCACGAAATAATGACCAACGCCGTTAGCAGTTATGTAAAAGACGTTAAAAACAAAGATTTCCCCAGCACCGAAGAAGCTTATTAATTGTTAGTTGCTAAGTATTAACTCCGGCTCCGGCAGTAACCCAAAGCTAATCGCTAACAGCTAGTTGCTAACTGCCAACAAAAATGAAAAACAGCTTTACCCTTCAGGAACAGCATATTATTTACGAAGATAACCACCTGCTGGCCATTAATAAGCCGGCAGGTATATTGGTACAGGGCGATGAAACCGGCGACAAACCTTTATCGGAACTGGCCAAAGAATATTTAAAAGTAAAATACGCTAAACCAGGCAATGTATTCATGGGAGTAGCCCACCGGCTAGACCGCCCGGTAAGCGGCCTGGTTTTACTGGCAAAAACCTCTAAAGCCCTAAGCCGCTTAAATGAGCTTTTCCGGAACGACAAAATTCAGAAGACTTATTTGGCGCTAACGGCCAGGCGCCCACCCCGCCCCACCAACCGGCTGGTGCACTGGTTGGTAAAAGACGAAACCCGGAATGTAACCAAAGCCTTTGCCCGCGAAAACAAAAGCGGCTTACGCTCCGAGTTAAGCTACACCTTACTCTCCCACGAACAGGAATATTATTTATTGCAGGTAAATCCGATTACCGGCCGGCCCCACCAGATAAGGGTACAACTGGCCGCTGAGGGCTGCCCCCTTACCGGTGACTTAAAATATGGTGCGGCGGCTCCTTTACCCGATAAGAGCATTGCGTTACATGCTTACCAATTGGTATTTGAACATCCTATCCAGAAAACGCAACTTACGATAAAAGCGGCTTTACCCCCTGCCGCGCACTGGCAGCCCTTCGGCAAAATTGTTGCTGCATTATAGCACACTAAAAGATGATATTGATCACTTTTCGGATTTTTTTAAAGCTTGTATATTTTACATAACTTTGCAAGTAGTAATTTTGTGAACTAAATAGTTAAAATGCTGTTTTAGATTAAACCTTGTTGCCAAACCCGAATATTTTCTATATCATTTCTATTAATAATTTCGCCTAATGCCAATTCTCATATTCTTTGTTGCCCACTGGTATCTGTCCTTATTTGTGCAAACATTTTACCTGCACCGTTATGCCGCCCATAAAATGTTTACCATGAACAAATTCTGGGAGCGTTTCTTTTTCTTCCTGACGTATGTGGCCCAGGGTTCCTCGTTTTTATCGCCGCGGGCGTATGCCGTATTGCACCGCATGCACCATGCATTCAGCGACACTGAGCGCGATCCCCATTCTCCGCATTTCTCGAATAATGCGTTTACCATGATGTGGAAAACAAAAGATATTTATAACGATGTATTAAACCGCCGGGTAGAGCCGGAAGCTCGTTTTGAAGGCAATTACCCGCTGTGGACGGCCATTGAAAACTTTGGCGATACCTGGATGTCGCGCGTTTTATGGGGTACCGCCTACGTGTTGTTTTACATTGCCTTTGCTACCCACTGGTGGATGTACCTGTTGCTGCCGATTCACTTTTTAATGGGACCTATCCACGGTGCTATTGTAAACTGGAGTGGCCATAAATACGGTTACCAAAATTTCGACAATCACGACAAGTCGCGTAATTCCTTATTTTTTGATTTTTTAACGGGTGGCGAGCTATTCCAAAATAACCACCATAAACTCCCTAACCGGGTTAATTTTGGGGTAAAATGGTGGGAAGTAGATCCCACTTATCCCATTATCTGGACCCTGGATAAATTAAGAATTATCCGGTTGAAAAAAGTAAGAGCTTAAAACATAAAAAGTCTTCCGGAAACCGGGAGACTTTTTTGTTTTATAATAATAGCATCTTCCGACTCCTCTCTTTTTCAATTACCTTTACTTATGCTTTCCATATTTATTATCTGGCTGTATATAGTCATAGTATCTTTTCCGTATGGCTTATTATGGTTAGGCATTTTAGCTAGAACAGGGTGTATAAATCAGAAAACCTCTATACCCATAGAAATAATTTTAGTGGCTGGTGCTGGTGTTTTATCGGTTCTGATTAGCATAGTCCATTTGTGGTTACCCATTTCTCTCACTGTGCATGGGATAATACTTGCGGGTGGTTTAGGAATATTATGGTCTGAGAAAAAAAATATACTCCCGATATGGCGCAACCAGGAAGTAGCTATGCAGTTTGTTACACCTTACTTTGTTATTCTATTTATTTTATTTCTTCTGATTTTAATTCACGCGCCGCAATTAGCCATCAATCCTGATACCGGACTCTACCACGCCCAAACTATCCAATGGTTTCAGCAATATCCAATTGTACCGGGCTTAGGTAATTTGTATTTCCCGTTAGGTTTAAATTCGCACGCGCATGTACTAATGAGCTTTTTTAGTTTTCCTTTTTTAAGGTTGCCCCAATTTCACCAAGCCTGGAGCAGCTTTATTTTTTTCGTTTACAGCACTTATGCTTTGCGTGAAGGTTTTAAATGGCTACCAATTAAACCAGCCTTTTCTCTTTATTATTTTGTCTCCTTGTTGCTGGGCCTTGTATTTTTCCGGGATTGGATATCTTCTCCCACCCCGGATCCGGTAATTATGTTCTTCTTCTTTATTTTATTTGGTCTTTTATTAACGGCTAATAAAACAGAAGACCTAAATTGGCAAACTGCGTTTGTGTTTTTCCTGTTGCCAGTATTAATCAGTTTTAAGCTTTCTTCTTTATTGGGCAGTACCCTTGGGCTTGCCTGGTTCCTACTATTTAAGAAAAGTATTACTTCTAAAATGGTAAAACTTATTTTTCTCCAAGGGATAATTGTATTAGCCCCTTTCCTACTCAGAAATGTTATTTTATCGGGCCACCTGCTATATCCTTTACCCGGCTTGGATGTATTTAACTTAGATTGGGAAATACCACAAGCAACTGTGCTGGATTACCAAGTAGGAATCTCTACATTTGCCCGCGTGCCTACCGCCTTGTATGTAGACTATATTGATAAACCTATTAAAGTCTGGTTTCCGGTTTGGTGGGTAAATCAAAACGGCATAGATAAGATATTTTTAATCCTTTTAGGAATATTACTGCCCTTTTTTTTGGTACAAGCTTTTAATAAAATTCGCCATAAAACCAGCCAGACCATAAGTATAATTTGGCTAAGCACTTTTTTGGCAACTGTTGCCTGGTTTTGTTCGGCCCCGGCAGTCCGGTTTGGTTATGCTTTCCTGGTTCCTACATTATTAATTGGCTTGGTTTTACTAAATTCAAATTTATGGCGACCCAAACTAGTGTTTTGCTTGGCAATTTTACTAGGTTTGTATGGATTAAATGGCATTTACAAGCAAATTAACCGCGGCTCCTTAGCGCTTGTTTGGCCTATTAAGTACCGAAAACCCTTAATCCAAATCAGGCAAATAGGCAAAATAAAAACAAAAGTAGCCTATGCCGATAACCGCTGTTGGAATGAACCTTTACCTTGCACCAGTTCAGATCCGCATCCGGGGTTAGAAATGCGCGGTAAAAATTTAGCCGATGGATTTAGAACAGCTAAAGATTAGTATCCGTGAATTAGTAAAATTCTGTTGTACTTAATCTACCTGAATTTAGTAAAACGTACATGTTGCAAAAGCCAAAATACAGTTGGATTATCTATTTGTTAACTGCAATTATTTGTCTGGTAGCCCGCCAGCATCTCTTATTCAACATTGGGTTAACTGATTATGATTCAGTACGAAACTGGCAAATAGTACAAGAAATTGGTGGCGGAAATTTCCAAAACCTCTTCCATCATGCCAGCCCCGGCTTCTTTCTGTTTTTTGGCATATTTGCCGTTCTATTTAAAGGTACTTATCTGTTTATTTTTTTAAATACCTTTTTTAGTATTGGTGCAGTTCTTTTACTAATCCGCTTCTTTCACAAAAACTTTGCAGCACCGCTGCCCGAGGCTTGTTTAACCGGACTGATTTTTGGCTTATCTGTATTTACCGTAAGCGCTGGACGCAATTTTTCAACCGAATCTATCAGTTTATTCTTATCCATGCTGATGATTGAGCGCTATTACATCCGCCTAATCCATAAGAATAGAAAAGCTTTGTTGCAAGCCGCTGGCTATTTAGCCCTTGGATTAACCATAAACTATAAATTATTATTAGTGTTACCAGTAGCTCTAGTGCTGGAAATATTTCAAAGAGACGGGCTGCTCAACTTCAGAACTTTAATAACCATAGGAATAATTCTGGCACTTCCTTACGTAATATTTGGCATAGTAGCTGTATTTATAAATCAGCCTTTTTACCGCTTACCGGCAGCGGTGCTGAGCATTAATAATCCGACAAAACCCAATCCGGCACTACGAACTGGCCGGTTTAATTTTGATTTTCTTTACTATTTCAGGTATTTTCTGGATTTTGAATTACCTCTTTTAGTTCCGGCACTCATTTTGTTCCCTTTTCTTTTCAAGGACAAGCTCTTTCTTAAGAGTTCTCAGACAGGTCTAAATGCATACCAGTTCCTATTTTTGGTAGTATACTTATTCTTTTTAGGAATGCATTTACTATTAAAAGCGCCACGTGGACTAACTTTTATTTTCGGACCTATTTACTTTATCTTTTACCTGGTGCTTCATCGTCTTGTAACTACCCGATGGCTTTATTTAATTTTGGTTATATCTATTAGTTATCAAGTTTGGAAACTTCAGCAGGAGATTTATGCTTATTCGGATACCTCCTATGATGAAGTAGCTGCTTTTTTAAAACGAAACAAAGTAAAAAAAATAGCTACAACAGTAGGTCGTAATTTAATTCCTTTTGCCCAAGCACAAGGCATAGAGGTAACACCAATATTTTCTGAAGAGGAGCTTAAACAATTAAAAAAAGAAGGTTATGAATATATTTTGCTCGATGGTTATTATAGAGTAGCCAATATTAAAAAGTTTGAAAAGCTGGAGCAACTAACAGTTATAAAAACTTGGCCCGAACCTACTGTATTGGCTCCAATCATATTTCTGGATCATGCCGAGTTTACTGGGCTAACCTATGCGCAAATATTAACTTCTCAGCGCCATATTGCTCAAGATTCTGTACAACTACGCTTATTGTCTGTTCCATAAACCTATCATGATTTTCTTTTATATAGTTATTTATAGTTGATAATTACTTTACTAGATATTAAATCTTTTACTGGCACATGATTCGGTTTATTTCTTATAAAAACATAGATAAAACTAAGTGGGATGCTTGTATCAATCAATCAAAAGAAGGAACGCTTTATCTATTATCATGGTATTTGGATATTGTATATCAGGAATGGGATGCCGTTATAGATGATGAAGCAACGAAATATATAACCGTTATGCCTTTACCAGTAAAGCGGAAATGGGGATTGAAATATGTAGTGCAAAACCGGCATACACAGCAATTAGGAATTATTTCAATAAAAGAAAACGTTACACCTACTTATTTCCACTCAATTATTCTAAAGGCGAAAGATAATGCTGCCTACATTGCCAGTTATGCTTTTAGTGTAGCAAATTCTTTTTTCTTTACTGAAGAGCAATTTTACCTGAAAGCTTATACTTATTACCTGAACCTGAACCGCCCTTATTCAGATTTAATTAAAAACTACAGCCAGAATCAAAAACGCAATATCCGGAATGCTGCTCAAAATCACTTAAAAATAGTAGAATCTGATAATATTCAACCTTTGTTAATATTATTCAAAGAAAATACTGCGCATAAATTTAAAGGCAAGTTCTCTGAAGATGAGTATCTTACTATACAAGCCTTATTTTCGGCTGTAACAACTAGAGGAATGGGTAAACTTTATTATGTCTTATCAGAAAATGAAATTTGCGGCGGAGCACTATTTTACTTTTATAAAAACCGAATTATTTATCAATTGGTTAGTTCTAATGAACAAGGCAGGAAAAATAATGCCGCCAGCTTTTTATTAGATTATATTATTAAAGCCTATGCCGGCACTCATAAAATACTAGATTTTGAAGGTAGTGCCGTACCTAGCTTAGCTCGGTTTTATGGCAGTTTTGGTTCAGAGCCTGTGGCTTATAATATTATTTACTACAACCGTTATAAAATTATCACTGATTTTGTAAAGAAACTTACCCGAAGCGTAAAAACCGGTATTTAAATATTTTAGAATGCCAAGTCTAAACAATACCTTTTACTACTCCCTAAAATAAATTCTTAATCTAATTATTTTAAACCTTCAATTTCCTAATACAAAAATAATTACTTAATTTTGCAGCCTTAAAAAAGACGGACGGGTTCCGTCACTTAACAAAACGTTATTTATTATGCCTGTTAAAATCAGACTGGCCCGCCGGGGCCGCAAAAAAGCTGCTATGTATGATATTGTAGTAGCTGATGCCAGAGCGCCACGGGATGGCCGCTTTATTCAAAAATTAGGAATTTATAACCCTAACACCAACCCTGCTACCATCAATTTTGATGAGAACAAGGCTTTTGAGTGGGTTATGAACGGTGCCCAACCTACCGACACGGTAAAAGCCATGTTGTCTTACAGAGGCATTTTGTACAAAAAACATTTGCAGATTGGCGTAGCCAAAGGTGCTTTAACCCAAGAGCAAGCCGATACTAAATTTAACGATTGGAAAGAAGCCAAAGAAGCTAAAATCCAAGGCAAACGCGATACCCTGAGCCAAAAACGTTCTGATGCAGCTAAAGCGGCTTTTGCTGCTGAGCAAAAAGTAAACGAAGCCCGGGCCGAAGCCTTACGTAAACGCGCCGACGAAGCCGCTAAAGCTGCCGCGCCAGCCGAAGAAGGTGCTGCCGATGCCGAAGCTGCTGCTCCAGCCGAAGAAGCTCAAGCTTAATTTACCTTTTTAAGCCATGAACATTGACGCCTGTTATCATTTAGGTTACATCGTCCGGACGCATGGCGTAAAAGGTCAGGTAGTCGCATTTTTTGATGTTGACTACCCCGAAGATTACGAAGAATTGGAATCAGTTTTCCTGCAGTTAAACGGGAAACTGGTTCCTTTTTTTATTCAGGCCTTGGATCTCCAACCCAACGGCCGCATTATTATTAAATTCGAAGACGTAAATTCTATTTCGGAAGCCGAAAAGCTAAAGAATATTGCGCTTTACCTGCCCCTCGACCAACTGCCCGAACTCGACGAAGACCAGTTTTATTTTCATGAAGTAATTGGTTTTACCGTAATAGATGAGCAACTGGGCCAACTGGGTACCATCCGGGAAATCTACGAAATGCCTTACCAGGATTTAATGGCCATGGATTACCAAAACGTGGAAGTACTTATTCCGGTGCAGGACGAATTAATTTTACGGGCCGATAAAGCCGAAAAAAAATTATATGTAAACCTACCCGAAGGTTTAGTAGATATTTACACCCATCCTACCGGTCCGGAAGACGAAGGTGAGCGGGGCGAAGAAGACGGAGAAGATGCGGTTTGATATTATTAGTTGCCAGCCCGATTTATTAACCAGCCCTTTTAGCCATTCTATTCTTAAACGCGCCCAGCAAAAAGGTTTAGTAGAAATAGAAGTACACGACCTGCGTCAGTTTGCTATAAACAAATATGGCCAGATAGATGATTATGCTTTTGGCGGCGGGGCCGGCATGGTGATGATGATAGAACCCATTGCCAAGTGCATTGCGGCTTTGCAAGCCCAGCGCACTTACGATGCCGTTATATACATGACCCCCGATGGCGAAACGCTGCGCCAGCCTTTGGTAAACCGCCTATCCTTATTTCAAAATGTAATAATTTTGTGCGGCCACTACAAAGGCGTCGACGAACGGGTCCGTCAGAAATTTGTTACCCACGAAATTAGTATTGGCGATTACGTTTTATCTGGCGGTGAGTTGGGTGCGGCTGTTTTAACCGATGCCATTATCCGGATTTTGCCTGGGGTCCTCAACGACGAATCATCGGCTTTAACCGATTCTTTCCAGGACGGCTTGCTGGCCCCGCCGGTTTATACCCGGCCCGCCGATTATGAAGGCCTAAAAGTACCCGAAATATTACTTTCCGGCGATACGCCCAAAGTAGAGCAATGGCGGTTTGAACAAGCCATAGAGCGCACCCGCCAGCGCCGCCCAGATTTGCTTAAATAACCTTTCTAAACCGCACTTTGGCCTAGGTTACTTAAGGCAGAGCCGCCCATTTAAAGGTTACTAGCGATAAACAACTGAGCCAAAACAACTTTCTTTAACTAGCTAGCGGCCATAAACCCATACCCTACACAAAAAATATTTAACTGCTACTATTTTTCTACAAAAAAAGTTTATATCTTTGCACTCCGAATTTTGAAGAAGATACTATAGCCATAATTACAATAGCCATGAGCAATATTTTAGATGTATTAAACAACGAATATCGTGAGCAGCGGGCCGGCATTCCTGATTTTGCGGCAGGCGACACGGTAAACATTCACGTTAAAATCCGTGAAGGTAACAAAGAAAGAATTCAGCAGTTTCAAGGCGTTGTAATTCAGCGTAAAAACGTAAATACCGCCGGCGAAACTTTCACCGTGCGTAAAGTATCTAACCAAATTGGTTTAGAGCGTATTTTCCCGCTGCTTTCTCCTAACATCGAAAAAATTGAACTGGTACGTCGTGGTAAAGTAAGACGCGCGCGTTTGTTCTACCTGAGAGGTCTTTCTGGTAAAGCTTCCCGGATTAAAGAGCGTCGCTATAAAACAGCGTAATAAAACAGATATTCCTTATTTTCAAAAGCCAGTCTTATTTAGACTGGCTTTTTCTTTATTTTAGCTTTTCCAGAAAAGTGCTTTTCTCCGGCAGGGTGCTTAAATTCCGTTAAAATCAGCGTAGGGCTTTGCGGCCTCCAAGCTGGCCTAATCTACCCGGTATTTATGAAATACGTTATCGCCGTTTTACTTTTAATTAATTTCAATTTTACCGGTCGGGCCCAGGGCTACTGGCAACAAGAGGTAAATTATAAACTAAATGTAACTTTAAACGATAAAGAACATACCCTAGCGGCCTATGCCCAGATAGAATATATAAATAACTCGCCAGATGAGCTTACTTTTATTTATTTCCATCTGTGGCCTAATTCGTATAAAAACAATACCACTGCCTTTGCGCACCAACAACTAATAAACAATAAACGCGATTTTCAGTTTGCCCTCGACAGCCTCCGGGGTTATATAGATAACCTGGATTTTAAAGTAAACGGACAAGCCGTAAAGTTTGAACCGGATGCACAAAATATTGATATTGGCAAATTAATCCTGAACCAGCCCTTGCCCCGTGGGGGTAAAATAACCATCACTACTCCCTTCCGGGTTAAAATACCAAATTCTTTTTCGCGGCTGGGCCACGTGGGGCAATCTTACCAAATTACCCAATGGTACCCCAAACCGGCCGTTTACGACCGCAAGGGCTGGCACCCGATGCCTTACCTGAACCAGGGTGAATTTTATTCAGAATTTGGCAAATTTGAGGTAAATATTACGTTACCAACCAATTACACGGTGGGGGCTACCGGCGTACTGCAAAATATTACCGAACGCAACCGTCTGGATAGTTTAGCGTCCCTTACCGAAAATAAAACTTCTTTTACGGCGGCTGATGATGCCATTCCGCCTTCTGCTGCACAAACCAAAACATTACGGTACGTGCAGGATAATATTCATGATTTTGCCTGGTTTGCTGATAAACGGTTTAATGTATTAAAAGGCGAGGTAGAATTACCGCAGTCTAAAAGGAAAGTTACTACCTGGCTCATGTTCCTGCATAAAGATGGCGCCGCTTGGGTTAAGAGCCAGAAAAACATGCGCGATGCCGTATATTATTATTCGCTCTGGAACGGCGACTACCCTTACGCCGAAGTTACTGCCGTAGATGGTGCACTAAGTGCCGGCTCCGGCATGGAATACCCCATGGTTACCGTTACCGACCCGGAGGCCCTGGTACACGAGATTGGGCATAACTGGTTTTACGGCATTTTAGCCTCTAACGAACGTAAACATCCCTGGCTCGACGAAGGCGTAAACTCTTACTACGAATTCCGACTCGGGCAACTCACCAACCCTAATTATGGCCAGTTGGGTGTTTTACTGAGTCCTGGTCGTATTAAAAGATTTAAGTTGGAGAATATTCATAGCACGGCGCTAAATTTATTGTTGTACCAAATGGCTGCCAGTCGCGGCTTAGACCAACCCATAGATGCCCCTTCTGAAGTTTATTCTGGGGCTAACTACGGTAGCATAGTTTATATGAAAACCGGCGTGGTGCTGCAATATTTAGCTAATTATTTAACCCAGGCCCGGTTCGATGCCGCTATACAAGCTTATTACCAGCGCTGGCAGTTTAAGCACCCTTACCCCGAAGATTTACAAGCAGTTTTTGAAGAAACAACCGGCGAAAAACTCGATTGGTTTTTCCGGGATATCTTGCAAACCACCCAACGCGTAGAAGTTAAATTAACCGACTTAAAACAAACCAGTACCGACATACAGGTAACGGTTAAAAATCAGAATAATTTGCTGGCCCCGGTGCCGGTTACCACGCGCAATGCCACCGGTAAATTACTCGAAGTAAAATGGACGCAACCCGGCAAGGCCGAACAACAGCTTACGTTTAAGCGCCAGGACGTTTATGAAGTGTTTGTTGATCCGGGATATTTTTTACCGGAACTAAACCGCCAGAATAACCGCTTGGCCCTGGCCGGTTTTATTAAATCGGCCGAACCGCTCCGGCTACAATTGCTGGCGGGTATTGAGCAAGCAAACTTTAAGCAAATTTACTTTGTACCGGCTTTGGGCTATAACACCCACGATCGTTTAATGCTGGGTGCCGCCTTTTACAACAGCGCATTGGTTCAGAAAAAGCTTAATTACCTGGTTATGCCGCTTTATAGTTTTGGTCAGAAAGATTTGCGGGGCATTGCCAATGTTAACCTGCGTTTACTACCCAAAACAACTTTTCAGGCGGTGTCAATCAACCTAAATGCCCAACGGTTCGAGCGGTTTTTAAAAATGGAACCAGGTATAAACTTTCATTTTCCACGGCATCGCGCCGGGGCTAGCCAACAACAACTACAGCTAGGTTTAACGGCTATTCATTTGTACGAGCCCAGATTAACGTTAGAACCCAATCCAGCTACTACCGCCCACGCCGATCTAAAGTATACTATTCCGTGGATCCGTTACAGTTATCAGCGTAAAAATGCCTTGCAGGAATTTAATAGCGTATTAACCTTGGATGTGCTGCCTACCGACTCTACCCGCAACGGTGAAAAACTAGCAGGTGGCCCGGTAATTGCCGGAAAACTGATGCTTAGCTACGAACGTTATTACGCAGCGCATAAAAAAATTAAGGTGCAGTGGTTTGGCGGTAACTTCTTTGGAAATTCTCAAAATATTCCGGCGTGGTTTCAGATAGGTTTAAGCACCAGCCTCGACTACAAAAAAGAGACTATCTTCCTCGACCGTTCGCAACGGAAATCATCGTTACAGGCTTTTGCCCGGCAAACCGATGGTAAAGATGGTGGGTTCCGGAACTACGTGCCGGTTTTTACCGATCATTGGCTTACGAGTTTAAATATTACCGGCGATATTCCGTATGTACCCTTAACCGCCTACCTCGATTTAGGAACTGCTTACAACACCCACAAATTATATTACGGCACCGGTTTAACGGTACTGCTGGGCGGTAATTTGGTTCAGGTGTACTTACCGGTAGCCGGCAGCAATTTTAGCCAGGGGGTACCCCGCAGTTTTAATCAGTTCCGTGATAATATCCGGTTTCAGTTACAACTAAACACCCTTAACCCTTTTGGGCAACTTACCCATGCATTACGTTTATAATCTACGCCCGTGGCCGCTCCTGCTTTGCTTTGTACTTTTAACCAGTTGCAAAACTGATTACCAGAATCTACCCGCATTTTCGGCGCAAAAACAATTGCAAGTGGTAGTACTTACGCCAGCCGGCAGCAACCAACTCCAGGCCTACGATCCTCAGAAAAAAGTTTTTACCCAGGCCCAGGTAGCTGGCCTACCGGCTAAAATAGATTTTTTATCGTGTCCGGGTAACCTGGGCTTTATTCCGTCTACTGCTTATAAAAACACCGAAAATACCACTGAAACCCGTTTACTGGAAGCCTTGGTACTCTCCGAAAGCCAGCCAACCGGCACCGTACAGGAAGTAATACCCATTGCTACAGCAGTATTATTTACAGAATCAGTAAAAGTGCCCGTAATAATTGCCGTACCGGCTCGCCCCAGCGAAAGAATTATTTCGGTAATGGATTTAGCCGATTTAAAGCAACAGTATCCAGCCGCCCAGGCTATCTTACAAAAATGGTTTTCTTATTCTAAACCGCCGCAGCCAGCCAAAGTGGTAGAATGGTTAAACCAAAAAGAAACAGAACAGCTAATCCGGCGTTGGCTTAAATAATTATTTCATAAAAAAACGGTTTAAACTTAGTTATCAATCAGAATTATCAGACCAAATTGTTCTAAGTTCGTATTTCTTAATCTTTGTTAAACAGCTTAACCTGATAACCAGAATAGGTTTGTTTTAAAAAGCACAGCTTAAATAAAATTAATATAGGAAGCCTGAACAATAATTTAGGAAAATTGGCCACTTACCAGAATTAAACCGGTATTTAATACAAAATATTTATATTACTTCCCTATTCGAACATTATAACACACCCGCTTGTTAAAAAGCTATGAAGGTAACCGTTTGTAGAAAAGAACATTTTAATGCGGCCCACCGCTTGTATAATCCGGCTTGGAGTCAGTCTAAAAATAACGAGTTTTTCGGCAAGTGCAGCTACCCCAATTATCACGGCCATAATTACGAAGTAATTGTTAAACTTACGGGCACTGTAAACCCCGATACTGGCTACGTGTACGACCTTAAAATATTGAGCGACCTAATCCGCAAAGAAGTTATTAATAAATTTGACCACCGGAACTTAAACCTGGATACCGAAGATTTTAAAAATTTAATACCAACCGCCGAAAATATAGCCATCGTTATCTGGAACCGGCTTCGCCCCCACATAGCCGCGGATTATAGTTTAGGTATAACCTTATTTGAGACTGAACGAAACTTCGTAGAATATAATGGATAAATACGATCTGGACGCCGACGAAACGGCGCCCGAACATCTTAATTCTTCGTTGCATACCCCTTTGCGCGAAGATGCTTTTAAAATGACCGATGACGTAAAAATTGAGCTCATCGAAAAACATTTCCGGGAAATTATGTACGTTCTGGGCTTGGACCTCACCGACGACAGCCTGCAAAATACGCCGCGCCGGGTAGCTAAAATGTATGTAAACGAAATTTTCAGGGGCTTGAATCCCGAAAATAAACCGCATGCCAAACTCTTCCAAAACCGGTTTGCATACAACCAAATGCTGGTAGAACGCGATATTACGCTTTATTCTTACTGCGAGCATCATTTTGTACCCATTATTGGCAAAGCCCACGTGGCTTATATTCCGGATAAACACGTGGTAGGTTTATCTAAGCTAAACCGCATTGTGCAGTACTACGCCAAAAGGCCGCAAGTACAGGAACGCCTTACCATGCAAATTGCCAATGAGCTTAAATCTACGCTGTTTACCGATAACGTAGCCGTATTTATTGAAGCCGACCATTTGTGTGTAATGAGCCGGGGGGTAAACGACGTAAGCAGCAGTACTATCACCACCGAATATTCTGGTTTATTTCAGCAGGAGCAATACCGCAACGAGTTTCTGAATTACATTAGAAAATAGCCGTACCACCTTGCACCAAGCTTAAACACGTAAATTATTTCCATTTACTTTTAAAGATATCTGCCGTACAAGCATTTTTAACCAGTTGCTTCGATACTTACTACCAAATATGAAATAATGTCTGGAAGAATATTGATAACCGGGGGAACCGGTTTAATCGGAAGCCGCCTTTCCGAAATGCTCATCGACCAAGGTTATGAAGTAGCCCATCTCAGTCGGCAAGCCAATACCAAAGCCCGCTATAAAACTTTTAAATGGGACCTGGATAAGAACTTTATCGATGATAAGGTGCTTTACTACGCCGATTACATTATAAACCTGGCCGGCGCGAGTGTAGCCAGTGGAAAATGGACACCCGAACGGAAAAAGGAAATAATAGATAGCCGGGTAAAAGGCGCCCGCTTGTTGCGTAAATGCCTCGACCAAACCCAACACCACGTTAAAGCCTTTATTTCGGCTTCGGCAGTAGGTATTTACGGCGATACCGGCGACCAGGTAGTGACCGAAGAAAGTAATTACGGCAACGATTTTCTGGCCGACGTAACAAAACAATGGGAATCGGCGGTTTGGGAAATTCACGAATTAAATATCCGAACTTGTATTTTCCGGATTGGTATTGTACTGAGTACCAGAGGCGGAGCGCTGCCCCAAATGGCCCGGCCAATAAAATTAATGGCAGGTGCCCCATTAGGCTCAGGCAAGCAATATTTTTCCTGGATTCATATTGATGACTTGTGCCGGCTTATCATTCAGGCAGTAGAAGACTCTAAATACCAGGGCGTTTATAATGCCGTAGCCCCCAACCCCGTTACGAACCAGGAATTTACTAAAACGCTGGCCGAGGTAATGCACCGCCCGCTTACCGGTTTAAAAGTGCCGGCCTTTGGCTTAAAGATGGTACTGGGCGAAATGAGTGAGGTTTTACTCGAAGGACAGCGCGTTAGCAGCGATAAATTATTAAAACAAGGATTTACTTTTGAATACAACCATTTGCAAGAAGCTTTACAACAATTTTATTCTTCTGAACGCGCTTAAATACATCAATATTAACCAAACGGCAGATTAGCTAACAGAATAACACGGGTAGGCAATAATTATAATTTTGATGTACAAACAGTAGCCTTTTTGAGCAGTAATCTCTCCTAATATTCCATACAAGCAAACTAAAAAGCGCGGGCCTTACTTTCTTCTGAAAGTAAGGCCCGCGCTTTTTAAAACTTTAGAATTATTGTAACCCTTCTATCGGTAAGTCGTTTAGTTCTTCCAGCATTAAATCGGTTCTTAGCGTATCGGGTTTTGGTACAGCTATTGGGCGCGGCGTTGGGCAGTTATAATTCTTTCGGATTTTAACTGCGGCTTTAGGGAAAGGGCCCATTTTATAACCTAAATCCTGGTTCTTATAAACTTTTTCCATATATGCCCCAAAAATAGGCAAAGCCACTTTAGAACCTTCGCCGGTATCGGATGTGCGGAAGTGAATACTGCGGTCTTCGCCCCCAACCCATACGCCCGAAACCAAGTCTTTGGTAATGCCCATGTACCAGCCATCGGAGTAATTAGAGGTAGTACCGGTTTTACCTCCAATTTGGTTGCCTTTTTTCCAGAGATCGTATTCCCATAGGGCCTGCGAAGTTCCGCCGGGCTCTTCCATACCACCTTTTAACATGTGCACCATTAAAAAAGCCGTTTCTTCACTAATTACTTTTTTCTGTTTGGGCGCAAATTGCTGAATAATATTTCCATTCCGGTCTTCTATCCGGGTAACGAACATGGGTTGGCTCCAGAAACCATTGTTTACAAAAGTAGCATAAGCGCCCACCATATCATACACCGATACGTCGCCGCCCGATCCCAAACCAATAGACGGTACGGCTTGTAAAGGGCCTGATATTCCTAACTTTTGGGCGTATTCAGCCACTTTTTCCCAGCCTACTCTTTCGGTAAGTTGGGCCGTAACCGAATTAACTGATCGAGCCATGGCTTGCCGCAAAGTCATGTTTATACCGGTATAAGAGCGGGTTACGTTGTCGGGTTGCCAGGTCATGGGCTTACCGTTTTCTACGTAATTAATGGTCACCCGCTCATCGCGAATACGGTCGCAGGGCGAGTAACCGGTATCAATAGCTGTTAAATACACAAAGGGCTTAAACGTAGAACCGGGTTGCCGGCGGGCTTGCCGCACGTGATCGTATTTAAAATATTTAAAGTTAATGCCGCCTACCCAGGCTTTTATCTGGCCGGTAAAAGGGTCCATGCTCATCATACCGGCGTGTAAAAAATGCTTGTAGTACGCCAGCGAATCCATGGGGCTTAAGGTAGTATCTTTTTCGCCTTTCCAGGTAAATACCCGCATTTTCCGGGGGGTATTCATCAGCTCATCTATTTTGGCTTGGTCGTTGCCGTAAACACGTTTTAACTTCTGGTAATAAGCGGTGCGTTTGGCCCGGTCTTGAATAAAATTTGGAATTTCCTTGTGTTTTTCGTCGGTCCAGGGATTTTTGCCTTTCCAGTGCCGGTAAAATTTGGCTTGTAAACTGCGCATTTTTTCGGTAACGGCTTCTTCGGCCAGGGCCTGCATACGCGAATCGATGGTGGTATAAATTTTAAGCCCGCTGCTGTATACATCATATTTATCGTAACCGGCCCTTTCGTTTTCTTTTTCGCACCACTGTTTTACAAATTCGTTTACTGCGCCTCTAAAATAAGTTGCCGGACCATCGTAATGATTCTCTACATGGTATTGCAGCGCAATCGGTATTTTGCTTAACGAGTCGGCCTGGGGTTGGGTAATAATGTTGTACTTGGCTAATTTACTAATAACAAAATTACGTTTTTCGAGCGCCGCCTTTGGGTGAAACCGGGGACTGTAGCGCGTCGGGGCATTTACCAAGCCCACCAACATGGCGGCCTCTTCGGTTTTAAGGCTGTCCGGCGAGGTATTAAAGAATGTTTTAGCGGCCACTTTTACCCCAAAAGCATTCGAACCAAACTCTACCGTATTCAGGTACATGGTTAGGATTTCTTCTTTGGTGTAATTACGCTCTAAACGGATTGCAGTGAGCCACTCTTTGGTTTTAGAGATTACGGTACTTACTACCGGTATATAACCCAAAAGCCCTTTGGTTTCTTTACGACGGGTTTTGTAAAGGTTTTTGGCTAATTGCTGAGTTATGGTACTACCACCCCGCTTTTCGCCGCGGGCAGTAAAGTAAAATACCGATAAAAGGGCCCGGGCATCTATCCCGGCATGCTCATAAAACCGGACATCTTCGGTAGCTACCAAAGCCTTAATTAGCATAGGCGAAATTTTAGCGTAGTTTACCGGGCTCCGGTTTTCTGTAAAATATTTGCCTATCAGTACACCATCTGAAGTATATAATTCCGACGCTAATTCGGTGGTAGGGTTTTCTAGTTTTTCGGTACCGGGTGTGTCGCCAAATAAAAATAAAAAATTAGTGGAAACACAAAATATGTAAATAAATAAGGCGGCTAAACCTAGCGCAAATAATCGCCACATATTCCGGATTACGGATTGGTAGCCTTTTTTTTGTTTAGCTGGTGCTTCTACGGACATGCCTGCAAATTAAACCCAAAAGAGCCACCAGAATGGCTCTTACTCAAAAATTTTACAAATATAATTTAAGGGTTTTTACTTTGTAGTAAAATGTACTTAAATAAAATATCTTATCCTGCGAGATAAGGCGTATTTTTTCTAACAAAATATTTAAAATAAAAATCTCTTTGTTTAAATAAATTTTGCCCGGAATATCCTTAATCAACGTAAAAACCAGAAACTTATTCTTATTTGCTTCCCTTGACCCAACGTTATCATTTATTTGAATTTGAAGACCAAGCTTGGTTTCCGGATTTTCTGCGGCAAAACATGATGGATTTTCTGCGGTTTTCTATTAGTACGCTGCGGGTTTATGAGCCCATTGTGCCTTTATTACAGGAACTAGTAAGCAAAGCGGCCCGGCCCGAAATTTTAGATTTAGGTTCGGGCGGTGGTGGCGGCATTATTGGGGTACACCAGGCTTTAACTAACCAGATGCAACGGCCCGTGTCCATCCTACTGAGTGATTTATATCCCAATATTCCGGCATTTGAGTTGGTAAAAAAAGAAACTAAAGGTGCCATAGATTACGCTCCGGAACCCATAGATGCCACCAACGTGCCCAGCCAGTTTACCGGTTGCCGCACCATATTCTCAGCTTTTCACCATTTCCGGCCCGCCGTTGCCCAGGCTATTCTGGCCGATGCAGCCCACAAGAGAGTACCCATTGGTATTTTTGAAGGGGCCAGCAAAAGTTACCTCGAAATATTGCTGGCCATTCTGCTGTTTCCATTGGTATTTATATTTGCGACGCCTTTTATGCGCCCGTTTCGTTTAAGCCGGTTTATCTTCACTTATTTAATGCCGTTAATACCTTTGTGCACCATTTGGGATGGTTGTGTATCTATTTTGCGGCTTTACACACCTGCCCACCTTAACAAACTGACAGCGGGTATACCGGTTAAAGATTACACCTGGCGTACCGGCAAAATAAAACATAAAACCGGCCTGCAAATTATTTACCTGATTGGCTATCCAGTTTAACTTTACTGGTTAACAATGGGTATTTAAGCTTATCTGGGTTTGATTAAAGAATAATTAGGCTACCTAAAAGTTTTAACAGATGAAAGCTTTAAAGCCGCTTCATTCCACTTTAGTTTTAAAATGACTATTATTGATTACCGTTTATTGATAACTGTTCATTGTTAACTACCTCTGTTCATGCGCGATGCTTTTAAATTAATGCGAATACCCTTTTCGGTTTACCTGATGCCGGTATTCTGGTTTGCGCTGAGTGCCCTAACTGATTATAGTGTTATAAAAGCAGTGGCCATTTTCGTCATTATTCATGGTTTGGTTTACCCGGCCAGCAACGGTTACAACTGCTACTTCGACCGCGACGAAAGCAGCATAGGCGGCCTTAAACATCCTCCTCAGGTTACCCAAAGCCTTTTTTGGTTAGTAGTAATATTCGATTTGCTGGCCATAATCAGCAGCTTGTTTTTATCGGTACCATTTGCGGTTTGTATTGCAATTTATTTACTGGTTTCCAAAGCCTATAGCTACGATAAAATCCGTTTGAAAAAGTACCCGGTGATTAGCACTTTGGTGGTAATATTTTTTCAGGGCGCTTTTACTTTTTTTATGGTGCAGGTTGGCTTAGGTTTATCGTTTAACCAAATTTTTAACACCTATAATATTTTATTAGCTACAGTCAGTTCTTTGTTCTTGTGCGGCTCGTACCCCTTAACCCAGGTTTACCAACATACCGAAGATGCCCGGCGCGGCGACCAAACCATTAGCTTACTGCTGGGCATAAAAGGCACCTTTATATTTGCAGGAACAAGTTTACTCCTGGGTAGCGGTTTACTTTTATTTGCTTATTTTAATTACAACCAAGTGCAAAATATTTTAATATTCCTGCTCTGTACAGCCCCTATTCTGTATTTCTTTAGCCGCTGGTTTTTAAAAGTAAGGCAAAACCTGGCCGAAGCTAATTTCGAAAATACCATGCGCATGAATAAAATATCGTCGTTAGCCATTAGTTTGGCCTTTATTCTAATAATAATATTGTAATTGGTTTTAAAATTTAAATATTAAAAATTAAACTATAACCTTACCGCATTAAAACAAAAAAGCCCGGTTACTGAGTACCAGGCTTTCTGTTATAAGTAAAGTTAAATATTAACTATTCATCGAAATCAGGAATTCATCATTGTCTTTTGTTCCTTTCATGCGGTCTTTCAGGAACTCCATTGCTTCTATCGAATTCATGTCCGACATAAATTTACGCAGAATCCAAACGCGGTTTAGTTCGTCTTTGTCCATCAATAAATCTTCGCGACGGGTACCAGAAGCCGGCACATCAATGGCCGGATAAATACGGCGGTTAGCCAATTTCCGATCCAGTTGCAATTCCATGTTACCAGTACCTTTAAATTCTTCAAAGATAACTTCATCCATTTTAGAACCGGTATCAATCAGGGCGGTAGCAATAATGGTTAAAGAACCACCATTTTCTACGTTACGGGCGGCACCAAAGAAACGCTTAGGTTTGTGCAGGGCGTTGGCATCTACCCCACCCGACAATATTTTACCGGAACTAGGTACCACGGTGTTATATGCCCGGGCTAACCGGGTAATCGAGTCGAGCAAAATTACTACGTCGTGGCCACATTCTACCATGCGCTTGGCTTTGTCCAGAACAATGCTCGATATTTTAACGTGGCGCTCGGCGGTTTCGTCGAAGGTAGAGGCAATTACCTCGGCTTTTACGTTCCTGGACATATCAGTTACCTCTTCCGGACGCTCATCAATTAATAAGATCATGAGATACACTTCGGGGTGGTTTTCCGAGATGGCGTTGGCTATTTCCTGCAATAAAACGGTTTTACCTGTTTTAGGCTGCGCCACAATCATACCCCGCTGGCCTTTACCAATGGGAGCAAACAGATCCAGAATCCGGGTAGATAACAGCGATGACTTGGTGCTTAGGTTTAAGCGCTCTTCCGGAAATAACGGCGTTAAATGCTGAAACGGAATCCGATCCCGGATTTCTTCGGTGGTACGGCCATTTACCGATTCTACTTTTAACAAAGCAAAATATTTTTCGCCTTCTTTTGGCGGCCGAATTTGCCCCTTAACCGTATCACCGGTTTTTAAAGCAAATAATTTTATCTGCGACGGCGACACATAAATATCGTCGGGGCTGGCTAAATAATTATAATAAGTAGAACGCAGGAAACCGTAGCCATCTTGCATCAGCTCCAGTACGCCTTCGTTTACTATAATTCCATCAAATTCTTTAAAGGTAGCGGCGTTACCACCGCCCTGGTTGTTGCCGGTATTAGACTGACCACTTACATTATTTTGCTGCGGTTGGTTAGGCCGGCGCTGCTGAAAATTACCTTCCCGGTTTTGGTCGCGCGGTTGTTGGTTCTGCTCCCGAGCCGGTTGATTCTGTTCGCGCGGTGCTTGGTTTTGCTCGCGGTTATTATCCCGTGGCGTTTGCGGTTCGCGTTGTTGCTGGGGTTCTCTTGGCTGCTGCGGCTCTCTGGTTGGTTGTGCTTCGCGGGCTGGTGCCGCCGGTACTTCCCGCGGTGGAGCCGGGGTTTCACGGATTTGCTGCGGTTCCCGTGGCGGCTGGGGTTCTCTTGGCGGTTGCGTTTCTCTCGTTGGCTGGGCCTCCCGGGCTGGTTGTGGTTCACGGGTTTCGCGGGTACGGGGCTCCCGTAAAGCTTTGGTATCCTGCGGGCGGGCATCGGCTCTTCTGATTGGCCTGGCTGGTGTTGCTTCGGCAGGAGCCGCCGCCGACTGCTCGGCTACAGAGGCATTATCTGCCGCAGGGGCACTCTCAAACATAGAAGTTTGAACGGGCGCAACTGGTGCATCTAAAGTATCAGCGGGCGCTTCGGAGGCTTGGTTTTTGCGAGCTGGGGAACGAAATCGCTTAGGGAGCTTTTCGGGAGGAGTTATAGCTTGTTGATCGAGGATTTTATAAATTAAGTCTTGTTTGCTGAGTTTGTTGAAATTGGTTACACCAAGCTCTTCAGCAATTTCTTTAAGTTCTGAAAGCAATCTGTCTTTCAATTCTTCAATATTGTACATACAGAATTTAGGTAGTTATAAATATTTGCATCTCAGGATTGCGGGAGGCAACAGGAGCGATTTCTGGAAAAAAGGATTATATTTTGTTAGGAAGAACCTGGAACGTCGGTTCGATTACTATTAGCAATACAATGTTATGGTAACGTAACCTAATTACCAAATATTACGCTTATTTTTATCTAAAATGTTTCATTTTTTTATATAATATTTTACGCTAATTATAGCGCTAATAAAAAAAGTATAATTTTGCACGCTTAAAGCTTCACAAAATGCTACAGATAGCGGTAATAAGAGAACAAACCGATCAGGTTATAGCCGGCCTGCTCCGGAAAAATTATAAAAACGCGGCTACCGAAGTATCGCACATTTTAACCCTTGACCAACAGCGTCGTAGTTTGCAGGCCGAGCACGACGACATACAGGCCCAGGCAAATAATTTAGCCCGCGAAATTGGTAACCTCATGAAAAGTGGCCAGAAAGCCGAGGCCGAATCTTTAAAAACTGAAACGGGTAATTTAAAAAGCCGCGCCAAGCAGTTATTAGAAGATTTAAGCACCCTGGAAACAGACCTGCAAAACGCCTTGGTAAAATTACCCAATTTACCGCACGCCAGTGTTCCGGCCTGTTACTCGGCCGAAGACAACGAGGTTTTACTGCAGAACGGCGACTTTCCTGCTTTGCCCGAAAATGCCCTGCCCCACTGGGATTTAATTAAAAAATATGATATTATAGATTTTGAACTGGGCAATAAAATTACCGGGGCCGGATTTCCGGTTTACAAAAACAAAGGGGCCCGTTTACAAAGAGCCTTAATTAATTTCTTTCTGGACGAGGCCACCCGCGCCGGTTACACCGAAATGCAACCGCCTATTCTGGTAAACGAGGCTTCTGGTTATGGTACGGGGCAGTTGCCCGACAAAGAAGGACAAATGTACCACGCCACCGCCGATAATTATTACCTGATTCCCACGGCTGAGGTTCCCATCACGAACATCTACCGCGACGAAATAATTCCTAGGGAGCAACTACCGATAAAAAACACTGCTTATACCCCCTGTTTCCGGCGGGAAGCCGGTAGTTGGGGTGCCGATGTGCGCGGCCTTAACCGGTTGCACCAGTTTGATAAAGTAGAAATCGTACAGATACCGGAGCCGGAAAAATCTTACGAAGCGCTGGAAGAAATGAGCCAGCACATCCAAGGTTTACTCCAGAAGTTAGAATTGCCTTACCGGGTTTTACGCTTATGCGGGGGCGATATGAGTTTTACCTCGGCCCTAACCTACGATATGGAAGTTTACTCAGCGGCCCAGAAACGTTGGTTAGAAGTAAGCTCCTGCAGTAATTTCGAGACCTACCAGGCCAACCGCTTAAAGTTGCGCTATAAAGGCGAAAACGGCAAAACCCAGTTGTTGCACACGCTTAACGGCAGTGCTTTGGCATTGCCCCGCATTGTAGCGGCCATTCTGGAAAACAACCAAACCTCAGAAGGCATTAAAATCCCGGCTGTATTACACCCGTATTGCGGTTTCGATATAATTAATTAACCGGCCTTTGTACCAGACTGGTCTTTTACCGTTAAAAAATAAAGCCTCTGTATTTCTACAGAGGCTTTATTTTTAGCATTGATGAGTTAGATTAATAGTAAATTTTACAGGTTAGCGCTATTTACCGTGTCGAAGTTAATATCCCACATGCATTTAAAATGACCCTGCGGGCAACCGGCATAACCAATTTTAGAACAAGGCCGGCATTTGATAGCACGGTTATCTAAAACTACAAAATTGGTGCGGTACGGGTACATGCCCAGCTCCGGTACGGTGTTACCCCAGATACTATATATTTTTTTATTAAAGGCGGCCGCAACGTGCATTAAACCCGTGTCGTGGCTAAAAACCACCTCGGCTTGCTTTACCAAAGAGGCCGATTGGTTTAAATTATACTGGCCGCAGGCGTTGTAAATTGTTGTGCGTTGTGCGTTGTGCGTTGTTTGAAAATATTGCCCGATGGTTTCGCCGGTAGCGGCATCTTCTTTGCCTCCGAGTAAAATAATGGGCCGGTTTATTTGGGCACAGAGTTCTATTATGCGTTCGAGGGGTAAGCGTTTGGTGGCGTGCTGGGCACCAATGGCAAAAGCCACGTAACCCTTTTGGTGGGTAGCTGGCAATGAACCCCAGTGTATTTCGTCGGCGGGCGGAATAAAATAATCTAAGCCCTGGCCATCGTTTTTAATTCCCAGTTTAGCGGCAGTAGCCAAATAACGGTCTACAATATGCACCGCAGGCATTCGGTTTATTTTTAGGTTAACCAGCAGCCATTTCTGCAGATTTAATTTATTAAATCCTTTTCCCGGTACACCTAATTGCCACCGGATTAGCCGGGTACGCAGGTTGTTATGCAAATCAATTATGTAATCGAAACGCTCGGCGCGCAATTCATTTATTAAATCTTTAAGCTTTTCTGGCAGATAATGAATTTTATCGAGGTAAGGGTTGGTAGCTACCAAGGCTTTAAAATTAGGCTTGGTACAATAGTGTACCTGTACGCCGGGCAGTTGCTGCTTTAGCGCCCGAATAACCGGAGTAGTCAGTACAATATCGCCGATAGAAGAAAAACGTAGAATCAGGATTTTCTTCATACCGCTAAAATCTCCGCGGCTCGTTTTTTTCGGTCGGCAAAATAAGCGGCAACTTCGGTAGCCGAAAAAGCATTAAAGGTCATTTCTTTGGTTAACCCGCCTTTGCGCCCCATTAAAACGCCATACTGCATATCGTCGTAACCGGCCATACTGTGGGCATCAGGGTTAATACTCAGCTTCACCTCTTTTGATAAAGCATATTCTACCCAGCGCCAATCTAAATCCAGGCGCCAAGGGTTAGCATTTATTTCAATTATTACCCCTTGTTCGGCACAGGCATCTATTACGGCTTTGTGGTCGATGGGGTAACCTTCGCGGCGCAGCAGCAACCGGCCGGTGGGGTGCCCCAACATGGTTGTATACGGATTGCGGATAGCATTAATTAACCGGTTAGTGGCTTTTGCCTGATCCATTTTTAAATTACTGTGGATAGAGGCTACTACAAAATCAAAAGAAGCCAGTACCTCGTCCGCGTAATCGAGCGAGCCATCGGCCAGAATATCTGATTCTATGCCTTTGAAAATTACAAAAGGAGCTAAAGCATGGTTAAGTTTTTCAATTTCGCGGTGCTGCTCTTTTACCCTGAATTCCTGCAAGCCATTGGCGTAAAAAGCCGATTTAGAATGGTCGCAAATACCTAAATATTCGTAACCCAGGTCGCGGCAGTGTGTGGCCATTTGTTCTAAGGTGTGCACGCCATCGCTGTAGGTACTATGGTTATGCAAAATACCTTTTAAATCCTGGTCGGTTAATAATTGGGGCAAAGCATTTTTGCGGGCCAGTAATAATTCGTGCTGGCCTTCGCGTAATTCGGGTTCAATAAAAGCCAAACCGGCCCGCTCGTACAGGGCTGCTTCGCTGGTAAACTGCTCCTGGCGGGTAAGTTGCACCAGGCAATCGGTATCGTTGTATAAACCGGTAATATGGGCCTCAGAGCCAGTTTGTAAAAATAATTCGTTCACAAACCTGGCTGGGGCAACCATTTTAACTTCTACGGCTATACCAGAAGTATTTTCGCGCCCGCGCCATAAAAACGGGCCGGATTTTATTTCATCGGGGGTTAGTTCGGGCACATTGGCCAGCGCTGCCTGTACTGCCAATGGCTTATCGGTGCCAACGATTATTAAAAGCGTGGTAATTATTTCTAAACGCCGACGTATTTCACCGGCAATTTCTACTTTTTCGGTTTTTAAAGTTTGCCGCAAATAATCCCGCAAGTGGGTAGCGGTTGGTGCTATTTCGGCATACAATAATTTGCCTTTACTTTGTTCAGTATAGAGTAAAGCATTTTTGATAGTTTCTTGGGTTTTAGCGCCAAACCCTTTTAAAGCCGCCACCTGGTTTGCTTCGCAGGCCTCTAGTAAGGCTTCGGTGGTAACAACGCCCAGGTCTTTCCAGAGCGTCCGGATCTTTTTAGGTCCAATGCCTTTAATCCGCAACATATCAACCACGCCCGGCGGAGTGGCCGCTATAAACTTATCTAACTCGGCGAAAGAACCCGTTTCGGAAATCTCAACAATTTTACTCGCCAGCGCTTTACCAATGCCATCGAGGCGTTCCAACTGCTCGGTGGTTAAGCCCGCCAAAGGCGCATCGAGCCTTTCGAGGGTAGCTACGGCGTTGGTGTAAGTTCTTATTTTAAACGGGTTTTCGTCGTGCAGTTCCAGTAGCGAAGTAGCTAACCGGAAAGCCCGCACTATTTCTTTATTTTCCAAGGATCTGAATTTTCTTTACACAAAGATACGTATTTCTGGGGTTCGCGTAGCTTTCTGAGCTTTTACTTTACTGCAACGCCTCAGGTGCAAACTGGCACAACAGGCCTAAAAGCAGCTCACGCCAGTTCCTGGCGAATTATGGCTTATATTTGTATATTGCCTGTACAAATTTGCTTGTGGCTGGTAAAATCAGCTTTATTTGCTCTAGGTAAATAGTTATAAATGAGCCAGCAGAGACAAATATTTTTCAAGTTCGGGACACATAGATATACCCTAATACAATACCCTTGCTTAAAGGTAAATACTTAACCTCATGCATTTAAAATATTTATACGGAATATTCTTTTTACTACTCTTTGGCTTAATGGGTACTACTTGCCAGCGCCCGCCAGATACTTTAGCGCCTCTGTACGGTAAAACCTGGTTGCACGCCGTAGAAGAAGATAGCACCAACGTAACGGTTTACCGGCCTAATACTTATGCTTTTCCGCCCTCCCGCGGCCGTACTGGTTTTAGCCTGGATGCCAACGGCGACTTTAAGTTACTAAGCATTGCCCCGACCGATGGCTTGGAAGAACACCAGGGCCGTTGGAAAATGGTAGAAAAAGATTTAATGCGGGTAACCTTTGCGGAGACCGAAGCCGAAAGCTTTTATTTCAGAATCAAAACGGTTACCCCCGATTTATTTAAGACTATCCGGGTTACCAAACCCTAAATTTCATTATACACAATATTTAAGCTAAGCTTTAGCTGGTTCTGGATAATAGCTGGTGCGCATGGCAGAAAATAGCCAGTTGTTAAGGCGCTACTGCTTTCTTTCTCCTGCCCTGCTTTACTCTGCAATATTTAATTTTTTGCGGCAAGTCTCGTTTTCCGGCTATATCTTCGCGCTAAAACGTTGTTAATGGTTGGCTATACCTCAATTTGCCTGGTCAAAAAAGCTAAGCGAAAAAATAGTTAGCTAAAATTAAATATTTATAAATTATAAACTTTAAATTAAATTTTTCCGAATTACTTATCATGCAATATTGGCTAGTAAAATCAGAACCAGAAGCGTACGCCTGGGCTGATTTAGTGAAAGACGGTCAGACTTCCTGGACCGGAGTACGCAATTTTCAGGCGCGGAATAACTTAGGACAAATGAAAAAAGGCGATTTGGTGTTGTTCTACCACAGTGTGTCGGAAAAGGCCGTTGTAGGGATAGCAGAGGTAGCGCAAGAAGCTTACCCCGATACCACCACGCCAGAACCCAAATGGCTTACCGTTGATTTGGCCCCCGTAAAAGCATTTAACGCACCGGTTAAACTCGACCAAATAAAAAAAGATAATCGTTTAGAAAATATATCGTTACTTAAACAATCGCGGCTATCGGTAATGCCGTTAAAACCAGAAGAATTTGAAATAATCCTGAGCCTGGGCAACAACTAAAAACACAAGGCAGGGCTGCTTATTCTGGTTTACTACAATTAGAAGCTTTTGGCATGAACAACTTAGCTTTCAGAAAATTATTTGCAGCTACCTTGTGGGTACTAGGGGGGCTCTTGCCCGTATTGGGTTACGGGCAAGAGTCTGAACCAGAATCAGCACCCAAACAAGAACCTACCCAAGAGTTACGGTTAGAGATAGAAGAAAAATCGTTTGAAAAAGACATTAACGTTTTTCCGCTGGCCGACAGCACATTGGTGGTTTACAAACGCCCGTACTTTGGTTCTTTTAAAGAAGATCATGTTTTTCAGCGGTATTCTCATAATCTGCAATTACTCTGGAGCAGCAACTTACTTCTCGAAGACTCGCCTGAATTTCACCAGGTTTATGAAACCGATAAATTTATTTACCTGCTATATCTGTCTAATATTTCTTACAAATTTTCTATCCTGAAAATTAATATCAAATCCGGGGCACATACTTTTACCAACTACAATTTAAAAAAACAAGACCTAGATACAGATATAAAGCTCGGGCATTTAAAAGTAATCCGCGACCATATTTATATTTCGGCGGCATCTACGCGCAACTCGCTGGTGGTACATATAAACGAAAAGACCAACGATATAAAAACCATTCCGGCTTTATACGACCAGCTCGATGCACTCGAAGAATTTCATATGGATACGGTGGCCAACCGCGCCGAATTTATTTTATCGGAAACCAACGGCATAAAAGGCCGCTTACAAGTTAAACGGTTTACCCCTAACGGCGATTTATACAGCAACACTCTTATTCAGCCGCCTTATGGCCGTAATTTAATTACAGCCCAACTTACTCCCGGCGATAGCCTGCGCAAACTGATAATTGGCTCGTACAGCAACCGCGATACCCGTTTTTCGCAGGGCTTTTTTACCAGCCACCTGGCTGCGCCCGAAAAATCTTTGGCTTACGTCGATTTTATTCAGTTAAAGCATTTTTTTGATTACCTAGGCAAAAGAGCCCAACGCCGCCTGCACGAAAAAGCCGAGCGCTTTAAAAGTGAAGATAAGGATTTGCGGCACCGCTATCGTTTGCTGTTTCATGATTTGGTGCAGCGCGACAATAAATATTATTTGTTTGCCGAGGTTTTTACCTCGCAGGGCAGCAATTCTTTAAACCGGTGGCCCGGCTATTATAACCGTATTTACTCCTTCGACAGATATTACCCCATGTTGCCCATGGGTCCCAGATCAGTAAATTCTAACCCTGAATACCGGTATTCGCACGCGGTTATTTGCGTTTTTGACCCGGAAGGTAAATTACTCTGGGATAACAGCTACGTTTTAAAAGATGTAATACGCAACGAACTAGACCAACATACCCAATACGGTTTTGCCGGCGACAAAGTAGTTATGGCTTACCCTTATAAAGAAGAAATCCGGTACAAAGTTGTTACCCGCGACAGCACCTCCGACAATGATTTATCGGTACCACTGGCCGGCAAAACCCCCGAAGAGAAAGTAACCTCGGTGGAGGGTTTAAATTTAGTGCACTGGTACGGTCCCCATTTTTTAGCTTTTGGCTTTGGCCGGCTTAAACCACCTAAAAGTGCCTCCCGCGAAGTTTTTTTCCTGAATAAAGTTACTTTTGACCTGGCCAACTAAACCCTTTAGTTGCCTAAAGCAGGAATTAAACTGGTAATTTTTATTTACAAATAGGTTAGGGCAAAACTTTATTGCGTTGGCTGTAAACAAAATAGCTGGCTTGCTTACATTTAATTAATTGGGAGCTGCTAATTTTATGAAGGCTGACGAAAGTAACTATTCTAAAAAGCTAATCCCTAACCGCTAATTAATATTTTTGTGCCTAATTTCTATTCTATATATTTGCGGTAGAAAACAGCCATGCAGAAAAGACTTATTGTAAGTAATCAATTGTTGGATATTATGCTCCAACGGCTGGCCCACCAGCTGATTGAGAACCATGTAGACTTCTCCGATTCTGTTATTCTGGGTTTACAGCCGCGCGGCGTTTTTGTAGCCGAACGCTTACACCAAAAATTAGCAGCTATACTGGGATTTCCTATCCGTACCGGGCAGTTAGATATAACCTTCCACCGTGATGATTTTCGGCGGCGCGAAAGTCCTGTAATGGCCAACGCCACCCACATCGATTTTCATATTGAAAACAAAAAAGTAATTCTGGTAGACGATGTTTTGTATACCGGGCGCTCAGTGCGGGCTGCTTTAGACGCCATGATTGCCTACGGCCGGCCGGCCAGCGTAGAATTGCTGGTGTTAATAGACCGCCGGTATACCCGTCATTTACCCATCGAGGCTAAATATGTGGGCAAATACGTAAACTCACTAGCTACCCAAAAGGTGCTGGTAGAATGGAAAAGCCCGCAAACTCCCGCCGATAATATCTGGCTCATCACCCAAAACGAAGAACTCTAAGCATGCAAGAATTAAGCGTCAGGCATTTATTAGGTATAAAAGATCTCACCCCCGGCGATATTAATTTAATTTTTGAAACCGCCGATAATTTTAAAGAAGTACTTAGCCGAACGATTAAGAAAGTACCTTCGTTGCGCGACATTACCATTGCCAACGTTTTCTTCGAAAACTCTACCCGTACCCGTCTTTCTTTTGAACTAGCCGAGAAAAGATTATCGGCGGATGTTATTAATTTTTCGGCGAGTGGCAGTTCGGTAAAAAAAGGCGAAACCCTCCTAGACACCGTTAACAACATATTGGCCATGAAGGTAGATATGATTGTGATGCGCCATGCCAGCGCCGGTGCCCCGCATTTTTTATCCCGGTATATTAAAGCCAATATTGTAAACGCCGGCGACGGCACGCACGAACACCCCACCCAGGCTTTGTTAGATGCCTTCTCCATCCGGGAAAAATATGGCGATGTGGCTGGCCGGAAAGTGGCCATTATTGGCGATATTCTGCATTCAAGAGTAGCATTATCTAATATTTTTGCTTTAAAAAAGTTAGGTGCCGAAGTAATGGTTTGCGGTCCGGCTACGCTTTTGCCACGTTATATTGGTAACCTGGGCGTAAAGGTAGAAGTGGATGTAAACAAAGCCCTGGCTTGGTGCGATGTTGCCAATGTACTACGCATACAACTTGAGCGGCAGCAAATGAAATATTTTCCGTCGTTGCGGGAGTATACGCTGTATTTTGGCATAAATAAAAAAATGCTCGATAATTTAAACAAAGAAATTACCATTATGCACCCGGGCCCCATTAACCGCGGAGTTGAGCTAAGCAGCGATGCCGCCGACTCAAACCATTCTATTATCCTGAACCAGGTAGAAAATGGTGTTGCCATCCGGATGGCGGTATTGTACCTGTTAGCGGCTAAGGTGTAGTAATTGGCTTAGTATTTATTCATATTTAGTAGTGGTTTAAAAGAACGATATTTCGCTTTTTGTTTATTGTGGTTATTGACCTTGCTACTAAAACTTGCCCGCTGATTTCTTTTTACACTTTTTATTCCTTTAATTTTCTTTTAACAGTAGCTGATAAAGAAATTTATCAGGACTGATAAAAGGAGGTTTCCTGAACTCTAACGAAATATTAATTCTTAAGAGAATTAATAACCATAAATATCCTTTAGCGTTAATTCCTGCACCTTCCCGTATTTTTGGAGCACTTTAAAATCTATAGCTTTACGCGAGCCGATTACCACCAAAATAGGGTTCTTACCTTTTACGTATTGCTGGTGAAACTGCTGAATATCTTGTGGCGTCAGCGCTTCTATCTTTTCGTAAATATCCTGCCGGATATCGTAATCTAAACCCAAACGTTTGCCAGCAATATAATTGTATAATACTTCGTTGCGGGTAATACGCTGCGAGGCAATATAATTACGAATGTTTTCTTTGGCCGCGTTAAAATTAGTTTGGCTATAAGGTAAGTCTTGGTTAAGCAGGTTTTGCATGGCGGCCAGTGCTTCCGGCAATTTATCGGGCTGGGTACCCATGTAAGAATAAATGTAATCGTTTTGCTCTTTAAACTTGGTACTACCATAAGCAGAACTGGTAGCATACGCCAAGCCTCTGGCATCCCGCAATTCCTGGTAAAAAACAGAGCTCATTCCTTCGCCAAAATATTGGTTATAAAGCGCAATGGCTGGTTCCCGGCTTTTATCGTACACTAAGGGGCGCGAAATAAAATAGACTTCAGCTTGTACCGAGTTAACATCTACAAAATAAACCTTGGGTTCTTTTAGTGCTTGTATTTGGTAGCGGCTGGGCGACGTATGTGGCTTATACTTATAGGGGCTGGGGGTTTTATAATAACTGTTTAACAAAGCAACCACTTCTGTAGCAGCGCGAGGCCCATAATATACCAAAGCATGTTTATACCGGAGCCGGCTTTGCCGGATAGCTTCCATCTCAGTGGGTGTAATATTTTTAAGCACTTTATCAGAAAGCTCATTATTAAAAGGATTTCTAGGGCCGTATTTGACATAGTCACCTATTCCGGCGTTGATAAAAGTTCGCGTTATTTTATAGTTTTCCCGTTCTTTCAGGAAATCGGCCACGCTTCGGGCTAAATCTTCTTTGTTTACTTTGCTATGCTGCAGGTAATTTTGAAATAAAGCCAATGCAGGCGCAAAATTGGCATCCAGGCCGGATAAACTTAACTTCACATCCATACCAATAACGGTGAGCCGGAATATGCGGCAGCCTAGTTTATACAATTCTTGCTGCATGTGCCGGCTAAAATCATTATCTGTTTCTAAAAAGCCCAGTTCAAAAAGCGGGTTATCGGCTTTATCCCAAACCAACTCTAGGCTAAACAACCCGTTTTCCTGATTTTGCTTGTAATAAAGCGATACTTCCTGGTTTATTTTTAGTTCTGTTAATTCCTTTTTATAATCCAGGAAAACAGGATTAATTGATGTAGTGGGCAAAGCCATTACTTCTTTAAAAAAATCAGATTGGGCTTCCAGGTCAGTATTCAGGGCAGTAATGGCTGGTTTTGCTACTGCTTCTATCAGGGGTGTTTCGCCTTTGCGCTTGTAAATAACGGCGTAATTCTGGCCGTAATATTTGTTTGCTACTGCCATTACCTCTTGTTTGGTAATCTGGCCAAAATCCTCCCATTGTTTTATATAATCAGCTAAATCACGGCCGGCAATAAAAGCATTCAAGAAAACATTTACCCGCGATTTATTTGTATTATAGGCTTCCATCTGCTCAATGACCATGTTATTGGCAATAGCCGGCAGAAGCCAGTCTTCGAACTTACCTTGTTTAACCACTTCTATTTGCTCCAGGAGCAGGTCTTTTACCTCTTCCAGCTTCTGGCCACGCCGGGGGCTGCCCCCAATTACGTGCACTGCATATTCGTTTAAAGGATAATCAAAGGCATAAGCATTTAACACCGCCTTATTCCGGCGCAGATTCTGGTCGAATAGGCCGGCCTGGCCGTTATATAATATTTTATTTATCATTTTAAGAACCAGCGCCTCGCGGGTATTTCCGCCCGGAAAACGGAAGCCCAGCAGCAGGCTGGTAGTATAAGGGCCAGTTATTTCTTTTACCACGGGCTGGGTAATGGGCGGTAATGGCACCGTTTTATTTTCGGGTAAAGGTTTGGGCGGCAACTTCCCGAAATATTTATCAATTATTTTAATTGTACTATCCATATCTAAGTCACCGCTTAAGCACAGCGCCATATTGTTGGGTACGTAGTAGTCGGCAAAAAACTTTTTAATGGCCGTTATAGAAGGGTTTTTCAGATGTTCGGTGGTACCAATGGTGGTTTGCTGGCCGTAAGGATGCTCCGGGTACATGGCGCTCATCAACTCCTGAAACATCCGGCGGGCATCATCGTCCTCAGACCGGTTTTTCTCTTCAAATACGGCTTCTAACTCAGTATGAAAGGTACGAGGAACCATTTCGCGAAAGCGCTCTGCCTCAATCATGGCCCATTTTTCCAGTTGGTTGGCGGGTATTTCACTCGTGTAAACGGTCTGCTCCAAGCTGGTATAGGCATTCACCAATGAGGTCCCTATCCGGCTCACGAGTGTTTTGTATTCGTTCGGGATGATATAAGTAGCCGCTACGCCCGACAGGCTGTCTATCTGGTGGTATATTTTTTTGCGTTTAGCTGGGTCTTTCTCGGCGCGGTAAGTTTCAAAGAGCTGCTCAATTTTATCGAGTTCAATTTTTTCCTGGTAGTAATTTTTGGTACCCAGGCGAGAGGTCCCCTTAAATAGTATGTGCTCAAGGTAATGGGCCACACCGGTAGCAGTTGCGGGGTCGTATTTGCTGCCGGCCCGTACGGCTACAAACGCCTGGATACGCGGCGCATCTTTGTTATCACTCAAATATACCGTTAAGCCATTGTCTAGTTTATAAACCCGGGCCTGCAATAAATTGTTGTTAACTGCCGCGTAAGGATAGGTTTTGGCTGCTGGGGGGCTATTTAGGGGAACATTAGCGGCAGTTTGGCCTTGCTTTGTACTTTGGCATTGTATTAAAGGAAATACCAGCGCTAAAATGATAAAGCGGAAATTACTTTGGATATAACATTGCTTGCCTTTTCTCATGGCGGTATCTTATTTGATATGCGTCAACTACTTTAAAAAAGTATAAAGAAAAAAAAGGAAGCGACGTGTTTAAGGGGATGAAAGGTGCGAAATGTTCATCCAGATAAACGACCTTAACTACCATAACAACAATATAATAAATAACAGATAGAAAAAGAATGGCCTACAGAATTTACTTTGCTGCTTAGTTATCTAGAATTAAGAAAATGGTATTATCTAATTTTTTAGAAGCGTCAATTATTAAATGTTAACCAGCTATTTAATACCAAATAGTAAAAAGTGTATTCCATAGCAGCCTGGCAAATAGCTTCCCCACCGGTCGTTCTGTAGAATTCGAAGAATTTCAAAAGAAACTTCTGCGTGGGATGGATAAACCGGTAATAAACAGAACTAGGCGTTTGCCTGTTACGCTTTCCAGGCAGAAAATTCCTGCCGGGAATGACTGGTGGAAGGGAATAATTTGTATTTCCCTTTTGGAAGGTATTTTTTACTATCCGGTATAATACCAGCAAGTATAAAAGCTCTCCGATAGTTTACAGCTACAAATGGACCTATTCACAGGCGTTCTTGTGAAGGAACTTCTGCCTAAAAGCATTAGAGGCCAATACCAGTGCGGGTTAATTATTTGTTTTCCAAAGCAGTGAGAATATTCTAAACAGTATAACATGTAGCGAAAACATTTACTGGCTGCTAGGCAATCTAATATTTACTATTGGGTATCAACTAAATGCTTTAGGCTAAATTTGGTACCTATTCTAAAAATTATATAAAACAAAAGCGCTACCAGCATTAAGCTGGTAGCGCTTTTAATTAAAAAAACCTGAGGCCATGTGACCTCAGGTTTAAAATTTTAAAGTTATTCTACAACTAACTCAACTTGAGCGCGGCGGTTAAGGGCTCTGCCCGCAGCGGTATCGTTAGTCGACCGTGGTTGCGATTCGCCGTAACCAACAGTTGTTACGCGGTCTCTGTTTAATCTGCCTCTGGCAGTTAAGTAACGGGCCACAGCAGCAGCTCTTCTTTCAGAAAGGGCCTGGTTGTATTCGTCGGTACCGGTAGCATCGGCGTGACCAGAAATGTTCACATCAAATTCTGGGTTAGCTTTCAGGAACCGAACAATTTGGTCTAAGGTTTTGAAAGATACTTTACGCAATACTGCTTTGTCGAATTCGAACTGGATGTAAGTAGTATCTTTTAATGTACCACGACCTACGCCTCTTGGGATTGGTTTACGTAATGGGCAACCATTAGCATCTACTTGGGTACCGGCTGGCGTATCTGGGCATTTGTCTAAGGCATCGGCTACACCGTCGCCATCAGCATCTAACGGACAACCTTTGGCATCTACTTGGGTACCAGCAGGAGTGTTAGGGCAAGTATCGTTTTGGTCAGCAACACCGTCACCATCTGCATCTGGGCAACCGTTTAGGGCAGCAGTACCAGCTTGGTCTGGGCATTGGTCTTGTGCATCAGCTACACCATCGTTATCGCGGTCTGGGCAACCATTCAGGGCAGCAACACCAGCTACATCTGGGCAGTTATCCTGATAATCTGGCACACCATCTTTATCAGTGTCAACAGGGCAACCATTTTCATCAACTTTTACGCCACTTGGGGTATCCGGACATTTGTCTTTTCTGTCGGGCACACCATCCATATCGGTATCTTTTGGTTTACCCAAGGCAAAGTTAAGACCGAAGTTGTGTTGTAAAAAACGGTCCGGACGATCGTCGCCGGGACGTTTGAAACCATCGTACTGGTCGGTGAAAGTATAGATCTGGCCGGTTTGTACAAATAAACCAACCCGCTCAGATAAACGGAAATTAATACCAGCGGCGCCAAAAGCAACACCGTGGCTCAAGTCGCCATCAGTACCACGATTAGCTGGCTGTCCGTCGCCAAACATACCGTGCGCACCTTTACCTGATACATCAGAGAATGCAGCACCATAACCTAACATTAAGTAAGGAGCAATGCGGGCATCTTCTTTCAGGATAAGGCCACTGTTCATTTTCAGTTTAATGGCACCAATTACATTGCGCATTTCACCGTTGAAATACATGTTTCTTGGTTGGCCGGCAGCATAAACACCACCTTGTACGTTGTTGTTATAGTCGATACGGGCACCGCTAAAGCTGGCAACAAAGTCAAAAGAAGGGCTAATGTAACGTGAAATGCTTAAACCTCCACCTGTTCTGCCTTCGCCAAATTCAAACCACTCAGAACCGAGGTTTCCTTTATATTGATAAACACTGCCGAATCCGGAGATTCCCCATTTATTATCGGCGTTTTGTGCATTGGTAGTAGTTGCCAAAAAGGAACTTAGCAATAAAGCCATAGCTACCGTTTTGTTTAGAAATTTTCTCATAGTTGTAGTTTAGTGTAATTACTTTAAAAGTTAAATAAAATATAGATAAATATTAGGTTTTGCGTATATACCCGAATTATAAAAAAATGTTGCCTTTATATGTTATTTTTCCTGCGAAGCCAGAGCTAGTCATTTGTTAAACTTGTTTTCTGATTCTTAAAGGCTGTTTTTATAGTATTTTCTTTTAATAAACTATATTTTTTTTTAAAAGTTGTAATTATTCAACTTTTGTCATAACAATTTTTAAAACCGGCTTTTTAATAGCCGCTGCAAATATAGAAAGATTACTCTTGTTGGATAACTTTAACATAAACTTCTTCTAAAATAACAAATTAAACTTTACTGGCATTAGTATCTATTATTCTCATCTACCACCCTGTAAATCAAATATTAAAACTTACTAACAAGAAATAAACCAGCTTTAATTTTCTACTCTAATGGGAGCATTTAACTCAAAATCGTACAATGTTATATGCCGCAAGTTGTAGTAAGCCGACCAAAAATTACGTAACGCACTAATGTAATTACGGGTAGCTTTATCTCTTTCTTCGGTAGCCACATTCAAATCCAGAATCCCGATTTCGCTTTTCATATACCGCTCCTGGGTAATGGTATACCGTTTTTCGGCTATTTCGTCGGTTCTTTTGGCTACGGTCATTTGGTTGCGCAATACGTTAAACCGTTTTACATTCATGTAAATATCCTGATCAAAATTTACCCTTTGCTGCTCTACATTGGCTTGTACCAATTCTAGATTTGCCTTAGCCGTACCTAGCCGGCCGGCTGCCCGCCCCCAGTCCATAACCGGTATATTAAACCCAATGCGCAAACGCTGTTGCTCTGAGAGTTCCTGGTAAACATCGGTAATGCTTTTTGCCTGCTGCGTAAGACCAAAAGAGGCAAATAAACTCGCAGTTATCCCGGTTTCGCCTTTAGCCCGTGCCATGTTCATATCGGCCTCCATTAACTCTCGCTGAAACCCAATCATACGCTGCCGGTTTTTATGCGCTTGTTCCAAGGCGAATTTTTCGTCTACTTTAAACTGTGGTATCTCGGTTGGCGGCAGTAATGTAATAGGATCGTCATCGGTTAAGCCCAGATAAATTTTAAGCCGCAGAGTACTGCCTTCTACATCTAAAGTAGCCTGCTCCAGATTTTGCCGGGAGTTCATCAGGCTGAGTTCTATCTGCAAAAGCTCGTTTTCGGGCATGGTACCTTTAGCAAAACGTTCCTGCGCATTTTTATACAATAAAGTATTTGTTTTTACATTCTTCTCGGCAATTTGGTAACTAATCTGGCTAAGCAATAAATTAAAAAAATAACTAGTGGCTTCCTCGGCAATTCCTTCTAACCGTTCCCAATATTCGCGCTTGGCTTCCTCAAACCGCAAGGGCTGTACTTTATTTTCCCATTTAAGCCAGCGATAGCCAAAAAATGGCTGATTAAAAGTAATGGTTGCCGGTATGGCGGTATAACGTTTTGGAATTCGGTCGCTGCCATCAATAAAATCGTCGAACCGATTAATATTGCTGTTAATAGAAATATAGCCGCCGGTAAACCAAACCTCCTGCCCCAAAGATAATTGCATAGCTGAGGCGGCACTATGGTTAGGCTGGGGAATAATACTGCCATTAGGCTGCAAAACCGGTACTATATTTTTATTATACTCGGGTAAATAGCCATTTAAATTTAGTTGCGGCAAAAAATTAGCCTTAAAGGTTTTATACTGCCAAGTCCGGTTTTCGAGCAAAACCGTAGCGTACCGGTAACTCGGAGAATTTTCTTTGGCTAACTGCACAACATCCTTTAGGGTATAAAGGCGAATGTTATCTACAGCCTGCCCTACTGCCGTTTTTACCGTAAGGGTAAAAATTATAAGATAAAATGAGGCCGCTAAAAATCTATTCATTTCCCTAACATCTAATTAACGACTGAACAATAAAAATATTCCGATATTCTAATTCTTTAAAATGTTTGGAGGAATAAAACAATCCTAGTATTTGTTTCTACAACCGGTTTAAACCCGGTTTCAAAATATGCTTCAGGATATTAAGCAATGTTTTATTTTCTATACAATTATAGATTTCAATTCTGAAGCAATCTTGTAGATATAATAAATTTAGAATATCTGCTGAAGCTAGTTATAAGGCACAAAAAAACGGTATAGAATTCACTTCTATACCGTTCAGGTTTTAGCCTGCTCTGGTTATGGACTTAGCTTTTCATGAGCCTTTCTATATCGTCGGCTTCTATCGGAATATTTTTCATTAAATCTACCGGGCCGTTGTGGGTTACCAGAATATCATTTTCGATCCGGATGCCCAAACCTTCTTCGCGAATATAGATACCGGGTTCGCAGGTAAACACCATTCCTGCTTCAAAAGGCCGATATTTATTCCCGACATCGTGTACATCTAAACCCAGGTGATGCGAGGTGCCGTGCATAAAATATTTTTTATATAAAGGTTTGTCGGGGTCCTGGTGTTTAACGTCATCGGCATTGAGTAAGCCGAGTTTAATCAGTTCATTTTCCATAACGGTACCTACAAAAGCGTGGTACTGGTCTAGGGTATTGCCAGGCACCAACATGTTGCGGGCAGTTTTTAATACGTGCAGCACCGCGTTGTAAACCTCTTTTTGACGGGGTGTAAAAGTACCATTTACAGGCACGGTACGGGTTAGGTCGGAGGCATAATTGGCGTACTCGGCTCCAAAATCCATCAGCACCACATCCCCATCTTTACATTCGCGGTTATTATCTACGTAGTGCAAAATACAGGCATTAGCCCCAGAGGCAATAATAGAACTGTACGCCGGCCCCCGGGAGCGATTCCGCAAAAACTCATGCACCAGTTCGGCCTCTATTTCGTATTCCATTACGCCCGGCTTAATAAATTTAAGTAAGCGCAAAAAGCCCTGCTCGGTAATCTGGCAAGCTTTTTTAATTAATTCCACCTCAATATCAGATTTAACGGCCCGTAGTTGGTGCATAATGGGCGCGCTGCGCATATATTGGTGTAAAGGGTAAGTTTCGCGGCACCATTTTAAAAAGCGGGCATCGCGGGTTTCTACTTCTACTACCGCGCGCAGGTGTTCGTTGGTATTCAGGTAAACGTGCTCGGCTTCGGCCATTAAGCTATTAAATACCTGTTTAAATTCGGAAGTCCAGTAAATGGTTTTAATACCCGAAATCTGGCGGGCCTGATCTTTGGTAAGCTTATAACCTTCCCAGGTCAGAATTAAATCGTTGGTTTCTCGGATAAATAAAATTTCCTGGTTCCGGACATCTTTGGCATCCGGAAAGAGCAGCAAAATACTCTCTTCTTGATCAATGCCGCTCAAGTAAAATAAATCGTTGTTTTGCCGGAAGGCCATGGTGCCATCGGCGTTGGTAGGCATTATATCGTTAGATTGAAAAACCGCGAGCGAACATTTGCGCAAATGCCGGGTAAAATGTAGCCGGTTTTGAATAAATAAATCGGATACTATTGGCTGATATCTCATATATGAAAACCTTAAATAAAATAGCTTCTGCTACCGAAGCCCCACTAATTTTCTGTAAAGGTAAATAGATTTCCATCAATTTACAGCAAACAGCAAAGGCGACTAAAAGCCGCCCCTGTTTTATATTTTAATTTATCTGCGTTTTATCTTAGTGAAGGATTTAACCGGATTTCGTTGGCATTTATCGGAATGTACCAATTGGCGGGGTTCATTAATGCGCTCCTTACTATTTCTGTTTTTCCGGGGTGGGTTTCTGCTACCCGGTTGGCTATTTTGTCGGCTAAATATGCAGGGTTATTCCGGCGTTTAGCTACCCGCATTAAATCATAGAAACGGTGGCCTTCAAAGGCCAAATCGAGGGAGCGCTCTTGCATAATTGCGTCTTCCATTTGTTCCTGCGTAATGGAGTTAGGATTTGAGGTGGAGAAATTAGGCCAGTTGCCTAAACTTGCGCGGTTGTTATGCAAATTATTTAAATATTCCAGCGCCCTGGCCCGGTCGCCTAATAAATTCCTGATTTCGGCACGAATTAGATGCAGGTTAGCAAACCTGAATACAAACCAGTTTTTATCGCTTTCATAAGGTTTGGTGCGGCCGGCCCGGTTTACAATGTACCCTTGGGGAGCAGTAGGAATTTTAGTCCGGGTGATTCTGTCTAAACCTACCCATTTATAAACCTCGTATCTGGTTGGGCTTATGCTATCGTAAGAGGCACCAAATCCCCGCCGGGCATCATGTTTAAACGTGGTGGTGGTAAAAGGTTTTTTCCAGCCATTTAAGGCAATATCCGACGGCAGTACGGCTCCGGTTCCGCCCTCTTCGGGCCGAATGGAAGTTAATTGCTGCAGGTTATGCGACTCGCGGCTGGCAAAAGTAAATGGAATTTCAAAGATAGATTCGCGGTTCTGATATTTCGTCCGGAATGGCACAAACCAGTTGGCGGCATTATTATCACCGTGTAGTTGGTACTGGTCGGGATCGTCATACACGCGTTGGGCGGCAGCATCGGCCGCTTCCAAATCCTTGCGATCACCGGCTTTGGTTGGGTGAAAAGTATAGCGCCACAATAATACTTCTGTTCTTAAAGCATTTACAGCCGCTCTTACCCCTCGGGTCCGCGACAAAGTATTGTTGCGGGTAACTACTAAACTATTGTTTAACTCTGTAATATCTTCTACGGCAATTTTATCGGCTTTATCCAGGTTAGCCACAATAGTATCTAAAATAATGCCTTGGCTTACGCGCGGATAATTTACGTCCTGGTCAACAGCAGTAGTTGGTTTTAAAACCAGCGGCACATCACCAAAATTACGAACGAGGTGGTAATACATTAAAGACCGCAGGTAAAGCATTTCGCCAATATATTGGTCTTCGGTAATTTCGGTGTAAAACGGGCTCTTTTCTATTTTACCTAAGTTAGCCAAAACATAATTGGTCCGGTTAATAACATCGTAATAACCACCCCAATCGGTATACCGGTTAGTTGGTAAAACACGGTTTTCAAAAACCTGCATTAGTTCTTCGGGAGCACCCGCACCCGGCTTTACTAATTCACCCCGCACCTCACCCAGCACAAACATTCGTTCAACTAGCTGTTGTAAGCCGCCGTAAGCACCATTTACAATGGCGGTTGCATCGTGGTAGTTTCTAAAATATTCTTCTTCAAACACCACGTCTTTCGTTTCGGGCTCTAAAAAATTACATGCGGGGGCAATAATTAAGGTAGCCACGCCACACGCCAACATAACTTTATTAAGGATATTTTTCATATCTGTAAAAATTTAAACCTAGCCTGAATAATTTACCTATAAACCTAATCTTACCCCCAGAATAAAGGAGCGCAACTGCGGCACGCTACCATAGTCTACGCCATAAGAATTACCTAAACTTACAGATGCTATTTCGGGATCGTAGCCTTTGTAATCGGTAAAGGTTAAAAGATTTTGAGCGGTTAAATAAATGCGGGCACTGTTTACAAATTTAAATCTTTTACCGGCCGGCATGTTGTAACCCAAAGTAAGGGCTTTTACCCGCGTATAAGAAGCGTCTTCTACCCAACGGCTCGAAAAGCGGGTATTACCCGTAGGGTCGCCGTGCGAGAAACGGGGCATATCGGTTTGGTCGCCGGCTTGTTGCCACCGGTTTTCAATGACTGCCGATTGGTTATCGTAACCCGACATAGCTTCTAAACGCGCGCGCTGGCCGTTATATACCTGGTTGCCAAAAGAGAAATCGAGGAAAATATTTAAATCGAAATTTTTATAGGCAAAGACATTGCTAAAGCCGCCAAAAACATCCGGATTAGAATTACCAATAACTTTTTTATCGCTTTCGTCAATAACGCCATCCTTGTTTACATCCTGAAATATAATATCGCCACCTTTAAACGGATTAACATTATCGGCCCCATTTTTAACATTAACCTCGGCATCAGACGCATAAACACCTAAAGCTTTGTAACCATAAAAAGCCCCAATGCCGTAGCCTACCCGGTTAATGGTCTGGAATTCGCCGTAACCGGTTTGTACAATATCCTGGTTTTTAGGTAAAGAAAGCAGCTCATTACGATTAAAAGCCACATTAAAATTAGTAACCCAACTAAAGTTACGGCCGCTTACCAGTTGCCCTTCGGTGGCAAACTCTACGCCCATATTCTGAACGGAACCGCCATTGGTGAGGTAATTAGTAAAACCAGACACATTAGGCAGGTATATATAATTAAGTAAATTGTCGGTTTTCTTTTTGTAGAAATCGGCGGTAAAGTTTAAGCGGCCATTTAATATAGCTGCATCAAAACCTACGTCTACTTGCGTGGTGGTTTCGTATTTTAAATTAGGATCGCCCAGTACACCTAACCGGCTGCCGGCAAAATTATTACTGTTGGCTGGCACAATAAAAGATTTATAACTATAGTCGCCCATTTCGTGGTTACCTGTGCGGCCCAAACTCATTCTTAGTTTTAAATCATTAAAAAAGTTGCTGTTTTCCATGAACGACTCAGAACTTAACCGCCAGGCCGCCGCCACGGAAGGGAATAAGCCCCAACGGTTATCCTCCGAAAACCGGCTGGAGCCATCGGCTCTTACATTTAAACCAAATAAATATTTATCGGCGTAAGTATAGTTTAAACTGGTAAAAAACGAAGCCATTTTATAATTGGGCGCTAAGCTACCGGCTGTATCAATATTGGCCGTGTTGGAAGAGGAAATACTTACAAACTCATCGGAAGGAGAATTAATGGAGCGGGCCGATTTGATTGAGCGTTCTAAAAAAATCAATCCTCCGCCTACTACGGCGTTAATGGCATGTACCTGGTTAAAGGTACGGGCAAAGTTTACCGTGTTTTCGTTTTGCAGTAATAAATCTACGTTGTTATTCTCGGCGGCATAACGAACTACATTTTTAACTTGCTGAATACCTACTGATGGCGTAAACCGGGCTTCTCTTAACCGAAAATAATCGGCATTTAAGTTAATTTTAGCCGTAAGGCCCGGAATAAATTCATATTCCGTAAAAATATTACCCAGAATATGGTTGGTATTGTTAATACTGTTTACACCATTAATTAAAGCCATGGGATTAGATCGGGCTAAAAAATCTACACTATCCAATCGGCCTAAATTCTGGCCTTCCCTGTCTTTGCGGAAAGTAGTTAAAAACGGCGCTTTAATGGTGCTTAGTAAAAGTGGGTTGGTATTATAGGTATTTCCCTCGTCCTGCATTTTTCTGTCGGAGCGGGTGTAGGAGATACTATTATAAAACCGCATTTTGCGCGAGACCTTGTAATCGAGGTTAAATCGGGTATTAAACCGTTCGAACTTGGTATCGGTTATAATACCATTTTGCTTAGAATAGCCCACATTAAAAGCGTATTTAGCCAAAGCATCGCCGCCTTTAAGCTTTAAATTAGCATTATTAATGGTTCCGGGCTCGGTTATAACTTCTTGCCAGTTGGTATTATTTGAATAACGGGCAAAATCCGGGTGTTGGGGATTTAGATTAAATATTCCGGGAAACTGGGCATTAACTTCCTGCTCGGTAAGTCCGCGGCCACCCGCACCGGCAAATCTTTCTTTCTCTAGTATAAAGTTGCGGTAACCGTTTGCATCTAAAACATCTAACTGGCGCGGCATAGTTTGTACCCCGGTAAAACCTGTAAAATCGAGGTAGGTTTTACCACTTGTACCGGTAGTAGTTTTAATAATAACTACCCCATTAGATCCTCTGGCTCCGTAAATGGCAGTAGCATGCGCATCTTTTAATACCGTTATGCTTTCAATGTCTTCAATATTTATATCTGCCAAAGGGTTAATGTCGGCGTATTTAGAAAGGGTATTTTTATACCGCGCAGAGGCAACCGGAATGCCATCTACAATATACAAAGGGGCATTGCCGGCATTAATAGTAGAGATACCCCTGATATGCACCAATGCCCCGGAACCCGGTGCGCCAGAGAAACTTGTAGCCCGCAAACCGGCTACTTTTCCTTGCAACAAAGGGTCGATGGCTAACGGGGCCTGATCTTGTATGGTGCGTTCTTTTAAATAATTAACGGCACCTAACACATCGCGCTTTGCTTTTTTAAGGTAATGGAAATTTGCCGCATCCGTATTTAACTGGTCCGGAACAGGGGTTGCCATGCTATCTGGTTTTGATTGGGCATTTAATGCAATACTGGAGCCACAAATCATTATAAATAAAAGCAAACCACTTATAACTGGTAATTTTATTTGCTTCATACAATGTAACTTAAATTCAAATTTTTATAAATAAATAGTATCTGGAACAGAGTTATAGAATGCCCGGCTTTTTGCTGATGGGCACACCCTGTTGGTAAACCTGTATGCTTTTTTATTTCTTAACTAAGGAAGAGGAAATAAAACAATTACATCCGGCGCCATCTCGTATTTAGGCGGATTATCGCTGTTGGCATTTGCCCGCAGGGAAAATCTTTTATCGCCTGGTTTCGCAAACGTGTAAGAAGTAATATTGGCGTTTACGGCATCGCGGTTGCCATCGGTAGCACCTATAACCCGGCGTTGCTCGTAAGTGGGGCTTACATTCATATTTAAGTTTCCGCCCGCCGTAGCCACGCCTTCAATTGCCGTAGTAATGGTGGCGCGGTTCCCCCCGTTTTTCCAGCTAAGCTCAATTCTGTACTTACCAGATTGTACCCCTGGTATTACCGTAACCATAGAATCGCCGCCACTATCGGCTACCATAAAGGCAAAAGTGGATGATTGCCGGTAAACAGAAGCTCTTTCGGGACCAAAAACGCGGGGGCTGTTAGAGTTTACTGCTGCACCATAGGCCCACCAACGGTCTTCAAATTCATGTACAATCGGAATCCGCCGGAAAGAATCCAGGCTTGGGGTGTTTAAAGTTGCCCCGGATTTTGTCAGCAATAAATTATCAACGTACTGTACCAGGCCATTTTTAATGAAAATATCTTTCTGGTTATTTTTAATATTGGCTTTGTTGTTGAGCTTATTGGCGGCTAATTTGTCGTAGAAAATGTAAGCATTGTGGGTTAAGGTGGGCAGCATTTTTGCATCTAAAAAACCCACATTGGGGCCAGCGCCCCGGTATACCCGCCATTGGTCATATTCATGGGTCTGGTACTTCTCCCGTGGTCCTACTCCCAGAGAGCGGTAATCGGTAGTGGGCAGATAAGAGGTGCTGTAAGGTGCGCCCGGCATAACATGGTACCCCATTAACCTTCTGAGTTCGGCCACCCCGGCCGGCGTAGCTGCCATTGCGGTAAATGTAGCTTCTGTAATACCTTCGGCGGTAAATAAATCGTTGGTAACGGCAAACAAAGTTAATTGCGTGCGTTTTTTGGCCGGAGCACCGGGTAGTTCATATACCCGCCTTCTGTTTATCGATCTGATGGTATTCAGGGTATCTTGTAAGCCGGCTAACTCCATACCTTTCTTTAAAATACTTAAGTTTGGCGTATTTTCCAGGTAGCCCCAAAGGGTATTTACCGGCGGGTCCAGCACGGCATCTATTTTATGCACAATACCATTAGAATATTCTAAACCTGCTTCATACACGGTAGCTTGGCCGTTAATAATGGCTTTGGTAAATCCGCCCGACAAGTCCATTTGGTAATAATCGCCGTTAACGGTGCTATCCGGGAAAGTACCTTCGATAAATTCAGTTGCTTTTCTTTTCTTGTTTATAATATGGTATTGGACCACCGAACGTAGCTTGTCGGTATCTAATTCGCTAATGGTTTTCTTACCTTCTTTGGCCAGGTATTTCTTAAACGCCTGGTTATTAGGAGCAAAAAAAGTAAACGGCCCGTAGGTATTGATGGTATTCGCAAAATTGACCTTTTCCAAAGCCTCTACCGCCAGGCTTAAAGAAGTATCGCCCCGCATAACATCTACAATCATGCGCTGGTTATCGTCGTATAAAACCTTTACTTCCGGATCATCTACGCAGGCCTGCAGCCAGATTAACATACCGCAAGCGGCTCCGGTAGCAAGTTTGGTTATTGTGCCAAAACTTAATATTTTATGTATATTCATGATATTTATTATTAGAATGTCTTAAATAACCGGGTTTAGTAACCCTATAAATAATATGGATTCTGAACCAAGGCTTTGTTGGCTTGTAACTCGGTTTGGGAAACCGGCATATACCAGCCTCTTTGGTCTCTAATGCGGCCTTCCATCTGGGAGCGGGTTGCCTCCGGATAGCTGTTCACGATTAAGGTTCTTAAAACATCCGGGCGCCGGTGGGCTTCCTGCCGTTGATTCGAAATCCGGAGTAAATCAAACCAGCGTTTACCTTCAAAAGCCAGTTCCAGTGCCCGTTCATGCAGAATAACATCCTCAATTTCGTTGTCGGTAGAGGAGGCATCAATAGACAGGGTTAAACCGGCCCGCGACCTGATTAGATTTAAATCTTCAATAGCCCCTTGTTTATCACCCGCACGGTTTCTGGCTTCGGCGCGCATTAAGTACACATCGGCTAAGCGATACACAATCCAGTTGGCGTCGTTTCGGGGGCGCCGGGTACCGGTTTCATCGTTTCCTACAAATTTCCACAGGTCAGATTGGGCCTGTCCCCACGATTGGTAAGCCTGACCGCGTATTTGATCGGCTTCTACATTAAACTTTTCTAAAAGGCCAAATACATTTATATTGTAGTTATTGCCGTAAGTAGAAATGGCGTTATTCAGCTCATCCTGGGCAAAGTTATGCTGAATTTCAAAGATGCTTTCCGAAGTATTACCGGAAAAAAACATATCCGTCCAATCATCACCATCAACCAGGTTATACAAAGCCGTGTTGTTAATAACTTTACCGGCTGCCTGGATAGCTTCATTGTATTTCCCACGCCATAAATACACATCTGTTTGCAGCGCATTTACAGCCCCCACGGTAGCCCGGCCCCGGGTAATATCATTAGAGGCAAACGATACGGGTATTTTTAATTCTAGTGCTTTTTCCAGGTCGGCTTCTACCAGATCTAATATTTTATCCTGGCTCGTTTGCGGAATATTATAATCCTGGTTATCGGTGTCGGAAGGGTTTAAAACCAGTGGCACATCTTTCCAGGCTCTGGTCAGGTAAAAATATGCCAGGGCCCGCAGAAAATAAGCTTCGGCTATTATGGCATCGCTCATTTGCTGGGTAAAGCGGGGATCCTTGTCTACTATTTCGGGTACATATTTAATGGTAGTATTGGCCCGGTTTATAATACCGTAAAAATGGGTCCAGCGCGCGTTGGCACTGGTGGGGTTTATATATTGCAGCCGATACTCATTGCCTGGGAAACCCTCTACCAAATCGGCCCGGGCCTCTCCTAGTTCCGCCATTCTTCCTTCCGATGCCTGCAAAGCATCGTAAACAGAGATTAAAGACCCGGTGGCATCGGCGGCCGTTTCAAAAAATTCTTCGCGGGTAAGCCGGTCTTGCGGCGACTGATTAAGTAAGTCACAGGCGGGCATTATCAGGAGTAAACCAGCTAATAAAAAACCGGCCAGCCAATTTATATTTTTAACAGAATTCATGTTATCGTTTTTTTAATTTAAAGTTTAGCTAAACTTTAATTTTACTTAAAGTCGAACGTTTACTCCGAAGGTAAAAGTTTTGGATTGAGGAGTTAAGGCCTTATCGAAACCGGGGAAACCAATATTTTCCTGGTCAATGGATATCTCGGGATCCGCCCCGGTATATCTGGTCCAGGTAATAAAGTTGGTTGCGGTAAAAAATACTTCTAAAGCAGATAGGCGGTATTTAGAAATGGTGGTTCGGGGTACCATGTAGCTTAAAGTAGCAAATTTAACGCGGGCATAAGAACCATCTTCTACAAAACGGTTGCTGGCATGCCAGTTCCGGTCGGCCAAGCCACCGGGCAAGCCCCGGCTGGCTCTTGGAATATTGGTGATATCACCTTGTTTCCGCCAGCGGTTTAGTACCGTTATAGAAGAATTATTGGTGTACTGCATACCTTCCAGTTCGCCTTTAATCCCGTTTACTATGTCGTTGCCGTACTGGTACTGGATAAAGAAGTTTAAACCAAAGTTTTTGTAATTAAAGGAGTTGTTAAGGCCACCAAAAAATTTAGGGTTGGCGCTACCTATCTGCACCTTGTCTAAATCATTAATAATGCCGTCGTAATTAATATCGGCATAAATGGCATCACCGCCCTGGAATATGCCTCCGGTTTCGGTACCACCCCGCATAATTTTGGGTGTACCATCTAAGTTATACACAACATTTCCGTCGCGGTCTCTGACTACAGCATCTTCGTCGCGGGCGTAAACGCCTCTAAAAATTAATCCATGGTAGGTGCCCAGCGGGTCTCCTTCTTGTATGCGGTATACCCAGGTGCGGGTATCGGTATTTACTGCGGTTCTTAAAATTGGTCCGGATGGCAGCCTGGTTACCAGGTTATCGTTAGAGCCAATATTAAAAGACAGGTTCCAGTTAAATTTACCCGCATCAATATCGCCCCGTACAATATCATAATTAATATCTAACTCTACCCCCCGGTTCCGGATATCGCCTAAATTGGTTAAAAAGGTGGGCAAAGAGCCGGTGTTTAAATCGCCCGATATACCCGAGGAAGCCGGTACTGGCTGACTAACTAACAGGTCTTTGGTTTTTTTGATGTACCACTCATTTGTAATAATTAAGCGGCTTTCAAATAATTCCAGGTCAATACCAAAATTACTGGTTTCACTGGTTTCCCATTTCAGGTTATCTAGCTCTACGTTATCTGGCCGCACGCCCTGAATACCCATGTAATTAGATCCAGAAGTAAAGGAACTGATATAAGCATAGTTACCAATACCACTGTTACCGTTTTGCCCCCAGGCCGCCCGTACTTTCAGGTTGGTAATTTTAGGAACCTGCTGCATAAAGGACTCGCTGGAAACGCGCCAGTACCCCCCTACCGAAGGGAAAGTAGCGTACTTGTTGTTACCCCCGAATTTAGAAGATCCGTCGCGGCGGGCTGTAAAGTTGATACCATATTTATCGTTATAAATATAATCGGCTTTGGCAAACATAGAAACAATGGCTTCTACCGTTCTGCCGGAACTTAAATTGCGATAGCCGGCAGCCGCCGTTAAACTTTCCATTCTATGCGGACCGCCGTACGCCTGAGCCCTTAAAGAACTGGAATTTAATTTATTTACGGTATGCCCAACCAGCACGGTAACATTGTGTTTATTATTTAAAGAGCGACTGTAGGTAAGCAGGTTATCGGTAATCATTTGCAAACGCTCATAATCCCGGCTTTCGTTTTTGTTGTACAAATTTCCGGTTCTGCTGGACGAAAAGGAACCCGTAAAAGGTTCGCCAGTAGCATCGGGCGGAATAAATAACTGCGCGGTTTCGCCTACAAAATCGATAGAAGCATTACTTCTAAATTTTAAGCCTTTGGCAATTTCCAACTCACCGTAAATGTTGGGTTTCAGGTTGTTGCTATAAGCATTATTTGTAACCAAAGTAACTACCGCTAGCGGGTTATCCCCGAAAGCATGAATTAGCGGTAAGCTGGCGTAAGTACTTAATTGCGCCCCGGTTACCGGGTCTATGTCGTACACGGGTAAAGTTGGCGAGCGCACCAAGCCCCAGTGGTAGGGCGGCCGCTGTTCTTCGTCGATGCCCGCCTGGGAGTAAGTTTTAGACCGGGTAAACGAAATATTAGAGCCAAAACGTAATTTATTAGATACCCGGTAATCTAGGTTAAAACGCGTGGATAAGCGTTGGTGCCCGGTATTAACCATGATGCCTTTGGAATCTTTATACCCCACGCTAAAGTTATAACGGGTACTTTCGCCGCCGCCATTAAACGATACCGTATGGTTTTGGCCGCTGCCTTGCTGGGTAATTAAATCTAACCAATTGGTATCATAGCCATTTAAATAATTGTAAAAAGGCATGGTCGGATCATCAATAAATGGTCTTACATCGGCATTATTTAAATCCGTAATACCTTGGTTTTGGGCCATATCTATGCGCAGAACCCGGTAACTATCGGCATCCAGCATTGGAATAGCGCGTGGTATGGGTTGTATGGAATACTGGGAATTAACGTTAATAGTAGTTTTTCCCTGGCGTCCGCGCTTGGTGGTAATTAAAATAACCCCATTAGAAGCCCGTGCACCGTAAATGGCCGTAGCATTGGCATCCTTCAAAATATCTATCCGCTCAATATCAGCCGGATTTATATCGGCAATGGGATTGGAACGCGCCGATACCCGGGCATCTCTCGAATTATCGGCGGGCTCAGAAATAATCGGAATACCATCAATCACATACAAGGGCTCGTTGCCGGCCGATAAAGAACTTGCCCCGCGTATCCGGATAGAGGCTGTAGCACCTGGGTCGCCGGAAGCAGGCGTAATTTGCACCCCGGCCGCCCGACCTTGCAACATCTGGTCGATAGAAGTGGAAGGTTGTTTTTCAAAAACCTCTGCCTTAACCGAGGTAATAGCCCCAATTACATCGCGTTTAGAAATAGTAGAGAAACCCGTACTTACCGGTTCTTCTTTACGTGCTGTAACCGAAACCTCATTTAAAGATTGGGCATCGGAAGATAAGCCAACGTTAATGGTGGTGCGATTACCAATACTTTCGGTTTTAGTAGCATAACTGATAAAGGAAAAACGCAGTTTATTTTTGGTATCGCTAATTTTAAGCACGTAATTACCTTCACCATCGGTAATTGTACCGCCAATCTGGCGATTATTTTCGTTTACTTCTACCACGGTTACCCCCGGTATACCTTCTGACGAGCCCTGCTCCGTAACTTTACCTTTTATGGTAATACTGGCCTGACCGAAAGACTCAAAATCTGAAATACAAAGCAGCATTAGCAGGAAAATAGGCCTGCTGATTGCCCGTAGAATTTTTTGCATATTTTATTACCTTGAAATTTTAACTGAATGATTTTGTCTGTTTGCCAGGTATTTTATCTATCCGGATCAGGAAGTAAAACATTGTCAATTTTATGAATGACAGTACCGCTAGGGGTTCCGTTGGCATTAGGCGCACCTAATAGATCATAGCTCAGGATTTTGGCCGAATTGGTTTCGCCGGTTATTTCATTATCGGCTACATTAATGTTCAGTTCGGCCGAAACGCTAAACCGGTTAAACACGGTTCCTTTAACGCCATTCAGGGTAGCTTTTCTCTGGGTAGAGTTTATAATGTGGTACTGCATAATAGCCCTTAAAGTACTGGCCGTAATGGTGGTACCATTTAAAGTCATTTTCTGAATATTAAACCCAGCTTTCGTAAAAGCCTCGTTAGTAGGCGCCAAAATGGTGTTGGTCTGGGTCCAGCGCATATAATCATTGCTATTGTTAAATAAGCCGGCTTTTATTAGCGCTTGCACAAAGAATTTTAATTCGGGGTCCAGCAGGGCGTTTCCGGTAGCACTCATCACCCGGCTCGATTGCAGCGTCCGGTTAATGCCATGAATGGTACCGTTACTGGCTTTAATATCTACCAGATTAGCTATTCGGTCAGATGGCCTTAAATCGCCGGTTGCACTCACGGCCAGATCAAAGCCCGATAGTACATCTAGTGGTTTGGTGGGGTTCCAAACTTGCTGGGAGTTGTAATTTAACCCATTTTCCAGGAAATGGTGTTGCAATAACAGGCCAACGTACTCTACTGGTAACGAATCGTACCGGTTGTGGAATTTAGGTAATATGGGGTTTATAATAGGGTCTAAGGCCGTATTGGTAGGAACCAGCACCGTAATCAACTGCTGGGAGCCTAAGCCCGAGCCGCTGGAAGTAGGCCGAAACTCAACATCCGGAAAAACAGGATTACTAACCGTTAGGTTATTAGATAAATATCGCCGGATGGTGTAAAAGGTTGAATCAATTATACCATCGCCGTTTTTATCGAAGGTGTTGCGAGGATCATTCAACGAATCGCGCAAAACGCCCAGTAATTTATAAAAAGTACTAAACTCCGGCGTATTTCCCAGAATCTGAACAATGTTGTTGGGCACGGCTAAAACCGCGGTTATACCATGAATTACGCCATTTTCGGCTTGTAAATCCTTAACCTCCTTAAATTCTACCCCATTTGTAGTTGAAAGTACATTTACATCATTAACCTTAAAAACCGGTTGTTGGGTGGCGGGGTCGAGGGTAGTAATTCTTAAATATTTTGATGCCCGGTTAAGATAGTAAGTACTGCTATTAGCATTGGGCGAAGTTTTAAAACGTTGTTTAAAATCGTACTCGTAATACGTATAATAAACAATGTGGTAATTTAATAAAGTGGTAAGTTCATCCTCCGCAATGGTTTCGATGGTTTTACCTTTAGCACTCAAATAAGCCTGAAAAGCATCGTTAGTAGGGGCAAAAACGGTATAAACCCCCGCTTTATTCAGGGTATTAGATAAACCTGTACGCTCTAACCCCCGCACAAACGTACTAAACTGCGGGTCTTCCTGCAGTTTGGCGATTAAAAAACCCTCCGAGGCTTTGTCATATTGCCAATATTCATCAAAACCGTCTTTACAGCCGGCTGCGCCCCAGAGCGCAAAACATAATAGTAAGAGCAAACCTCGTTTACTCTTTGCCTGATTAGAAATGTAATTTTTAAACATTTTGCTTAAAAAGTTTAATATAATTTTATTAAGAGTGGTGGAAATCCTTTTTTTCAAAAGGCAATAGAATATCGTGTTCGCTAAAAGTGTATTTTTGAGCGAAATTTACAAATTAGAAAAGTTCAATTGTAGAAAGTATTTATGTATCTATAGCGTTCTCATTTTAGTTGGTTCAAAGATGTTTTTGGCTCAGGATTATGCTTTACTAAATATAGGTTTTTACAATATCTTTCCAACTTAAAATTACTTTTTCGAAGAAAGTTTTATATTTTTTTTGAATAAATTCTTTCGGCTTACAATTTTATCAATACGCTACTAACCCAATTAGAAAATTTTCAATATTCTACCGAGGTTTTTCTATCCGCCTACTACTTAGGTCAATAGTTAAGTTCTAAATAATTAATATTTACACTTATAATTTTTTAACATTCAAATAATTAAAAAACTTCGGCAACGTTGCCGGTCAAAACAGTAAAATTGATCGCAACAAAAACCAGGTATTAGCCAGCCCCAGATTCAGCAACCACCCAAGCCTACTAAAGTACAATTTATACCACAACCCCGATTTACCTGCCTAAATCAGAAACGATTTTCCGTTGTTCGGCTTTTCTTTTTTCTTCTATTAAAGATAATACCTATTGCTAGAACGTCTGGAGCTATACCTCAGCTGCTCAATGAATATTTATTTGGAGAGTTCTATGAATATATTTGAGATACCTTTTAACGAGGTGCTTAGCCTGCTTTTGATTAATTTTTCGGCTAAAAACCCGGATAACCAACCTAAGTGTTTAATTTAGCGCTTTCTTTTTATAGTATGCGCTTAGGATTTGATGCCAAACGAATATTTAATAATAACTCTGGCTTAGGCAATTACAGCCGGTTTGTCCTGGACGCTTTGCACCGGCTTTACCCGCAAGAAAATTACTATTTGTATACTCCTTCGGTAAATGGCACCCACACTAATTTTTTAGCAGCTGCGCCCCAGGTACACCGGCGACTACCAGGTAATGTATTTAAATTTTTAGCGGGCTACTGGCGTTCGGCGGGAGTGGTGGCCCAGCTCTATAAAGAAAAGATTCAGGTGTATCATGGCTTAAGCAATGAGTTGCCACTAGGCATAAAAGCTCCGGTTAAGCAAGTAGTTACCATCCACGATCTAATATTTAAGCGGTACCCGCACTTGTATAAACCCCTAGACCGGCTGGTGTACGATGCTAAATTTAAATATGCTTGCCGGCGTGCCGATAAAATAATTGCCATTAGCGAAAGAACCAAGCAAGACCTGATAGATTATTACCAGCTTGCGCCCGACAAAATAAAAGTTATTTACCAGGATTGCGACCCACGCTTTCACCAATTATTACCCCCGGCAGCCTTAAACGCAATAAAAGTTAAGTACCAACTGCCCGATAAATTTATTTTGTGCGTGGGCACCCTGGAGCCGCGGAAAAACCAGTTGCACCTGCTCCGGGCCTGGGTACAGGCGGGATTAGCAGTGCATTTGCCGGTGGTATTTATTGGCCGGGCTACAGCGTATAAGCAAGAACTGGCAGCTTTTATTCACCAGCAGCAACTACATAACCAGGTTACTTTTTTGCCTTACATTCCTACCGAAGAATTGCCGGCCATTTACCAGTTGGCCCATCTATTTGTTTACCCGTCGGTGTTCGAAGGTTTTGGCATTCCTATTCTGGAAGCTTTAAACAGCGGTGTACCGGTTATTACGTCCACGGGTTCGTGTTTTGCCGAAGCTGGCGGCCCGGCGGCCCTTTATGCTGATCCGGAAAATGTAAACGAATTAGCCAATTTACTTACAACAGTTAACAATCAACCGCATTTACTAAATAAAATGGTGCAAGACGGCTTCCGGCAGGCGCAAAATTTCCGAGCCGAAAAAACCATTCCGGTGCTGTACCAGTTATACCAGGAGCTTGCCTCCGGAGAATAAAACGCTTTGCACCAGATTCTCCTTAATTTTTATTACCTTTGCGGTCCCAAATTATTATTGCATGCCTGATTATCACCTGCATACGTTGCCCAACGGCATTCGTATTTTACATAAACAAGTGTCGCATACCAAAATTGCCCACAGCGGTTTTATGCTGGATATTGGTAGCCGCGACGAAAAACCCGAACAACTGGGCATTGCCCATTTCTGGGAACACATGGCTTTTAAAGGTACCAAAAAACGCAAGTCCTTTCATATACTTAACCGGCTGGAAACTGTGGGCGGCGAACTGAATGCCTACACTACCAAAGAAAAGCTTTGTTTTTATGCCTCCGTGCTGGACAACCACTTTGAAAAAGCCTTTGAACTCCTGACCGATATTACTTTTAATTCGGTTTTTCCGGGTAAAGAAATTGAGAAGGAACGCGGGGTTATTCTGGAAGAGATGGCCATGTACCTCGATACGCCCGAAGATGCCGTTATTGATGAATTTGACAACGTTGTATTCAAGAACCACAACCTGGGCAACAATATTCTGGGTACAAAAGAAAGCGTTTCGGGTTTTAAAAAGCAAGACTTTCTGCAATTTATCCAGGATAACCTGAGTACGGACCGTTTGGTGTTTTGCTCGGTGAGTAATTTGCCTTTTGAAAAAGTTTTGAAGCTAAGCCAGAAATATTTAGCCCATTTGCCGGCTGTCTATAGCCAACGGTCCCGTACGCCTTTTACGCACTACACCCCCGCTACCGTAAACCTGGAAAAACCCATTTCGCAGGCCCACTGCATGATTGGTTGCCCCGCTTACGCCCTCTCCGACGATAAACGTATTCCGTTTTTTATGCTCAACAATATTTTAGGGGGGCCAGGCATGAATTCGCGGTTAAACCTGGGGGTGCGCGAAAAACACGGTTTGGTGTATACCATTGATGCCAATTACGCCACCTATATAGATACCGGTTTATTTGGCATTTACTTTGGCACCGAAAAAAAGCAGCTTAAAAAAACTACGGCGCTGGTTTTAAAAGAACTAAAAAAAATACGTGAAAAGCCGCTGGGCACCACCCAATTGCATACCGCCAAAGAGCAACTTATGGGGCAATTGGCCATGGCCGAAGAAAGTAATATGGGCTTGCTCATGATGATGGCGAAAAGCATCCTGGACCTGGATACAGTAGATAGCCTGAACGAAATATTTGATCAGATTAGAGGCATAACCGCGCAACAACTCCAGGATATTGCCAACGAAGTACTCTTCGAAGATAATCTAAGCTACTTAAATTACATTCCGGCGAATAATTAAAAGCCCCCGTTCTCAAACCCAAGAAGCCTCAATCCTCCGGCTAAAGCTGGAGGCAATTAGACCTATCAAGCTATACCAACTATTTAAGAATGCTTTAATGCTAAATAAAGATTAGCAGCAACTAAGAACAGGTACAGCAGTTTGGGCAATGAGGGCCTTTGTTCCGACGAAGGAGGAAAGAAAAGTTCGCCGCCCGAATGCCCAAACGCCCCCCGTGGCCGGGAGCTTACTTAGGCTATGACTAAACTTTAGAAACACAGTCTTGCAAGATGATATCTGGCAAAAGACAACCAAACCTCTTCTCATCACTATCTATTTCTTTGATTATGTCCAAAGAAGATTAATTTTCTCTCCAGAAATATTTATCGGTCACAGAAATCAGTTTACCTTTAAATCTAAATCCAAAAGAAAATTTAATGGACTTCCTTTCGCCCGAATTACAGCAATATGTTGAGCAGCACACCAGCCCCGAACCAGAAGTGCTGCGGCGGCTAAACCGCGAAACCCACGCCAAAGTATTAATGCCCCGGATGCTTTCCGGACACCTGCAGGGCCGCGTACTCGCTATGCTGTCGCACATGATTAAGCCCAAACAAATTTTGGAAATAGGTACCTACACCGGCTACTCGGCTTTATGCCTGGCCGAAGGGCTGACCCCGGAAGGCACCCTCCACACCCTGGACGTAAACGACGAACTCGAAGACATGGTCCGGAAATATATTGCCGAAGCCGGCCAGGAAAGTAAGATAAAATATTACCTGGGCAATGCTTTAGATATTATTCCTACCTTACATTACCCGTTCGATCTGGTATTTATCGACGCCGACAAAAAAAATTACAGCGCTTATTTTGATTTAGTAATTGATAAAACTGTAAGCGGCGGTTTTATTCTGGCCGACAATGTGTTGTGGAGTGGCAAAGTGGTACCCGAGGCCGGCAAAAAAATAGACAAAGATACCCAGGCTATTCTGGATTTTAACCAAAAAATACAGCAAGACGAGCGGGTAGAAAATGTATTAATGCCCCTGCGCGATGGCTTGTTGCTGATGCGCAAAAAGTAAGGCAATAAGTTTTATAAAATGCTCGTTCAGAAATAAATAAGAAAACAAATAAGGCGTTTATCTTATTACACCCCTACTCATTCTTATCCAAGTTTTAGCATAATTCAACGGCTTTGAAAAAATAGCTACTATTGCAACTTATTCATTTTATGCCATTTGATCTAAGGAGGTTAAAGGGTTGCTTTGGATAACTTGTGGATAAATTGTAGATAAGTATTCGGCCAAAAAATTCCGAGTCCGGTACTAAATCTGCTATTTTGTTCTCCGGCTATGGTTTGTTCTCGGGCGTTTATACCCCGGTAGTATCTTAGTGGCGGGTGCAGACTTTGTTTTACCGAGCTGCCTCCCTGGGTTGAAGCCTAAAATATTTCCAGGATAAACCGTTCCGCCGGAACATAAATCGATTGCATCTTTAAATTTAATGCCTGCTGTTATGCTAAAATGTACTATCACGTTGCTGTTAAGCCTTGCCTGCTTCCTGGCACATGCCCAAAACATAATGGTTCCTGCTAATCTTTACTTTGCCGACCAGCACCTGGTAGTATCTGAAGGTGGCCGGCGGGAAATTCAGAAGCAGGTAGATGCCCTCTTAAAATACCCTACCTTTTTTCAGGCCAAAGTAGACCGGGCCGATACGTACTTCCCTATTATTGAGCGTATCTTCCGGGCCGAAGGCTTACCCGATGACTTTAAATATTTAACCTTACAGGAAAGCGGCCTGACGTCGGATGCTGTTTCTACCTCTAATGCCGTGGGCTTTTGGCAATTTAAAAAAGAAGCTGCCGCCGATTGTGGCATGACCATTAACCGCGATGTAGACGAACGGAAGCACATTATTGAATCTAGCCGGAGTGCGGCCCGCTATCTGGTAAAGCACAACAATGTTTATTACAAAAACTGGCACAACACGCTGTTGTCGTACAACCTGGGTTTAAGTGGGGCTAAAAGCTACGCCAAGCCCGACCATTTCAATAAAAAAGAAATGGAAGTTACCGAACGTACCCACCCGTATATTCTTACTTTTTTGGCACACAAAGTGGCGTTTAGCAGCTACGTAGGCCGCAACCCTACTCCAACGGTAATGCTGCAGGAAATAAAAGCTCCGGCCGGTAAAAGCATTTTTGATATTGCCCTCGAAACCAATACCGATGCAGGCGAACTGCAGAAATACAACAAATGGCTCAGCAGCACCACCATTCCTTATGACAAAACCTATACCGTAATGGTGCCGGTTACCAATCCCGAGCAACGGATGGTACTGGCGGCTAACCAACCCAAAGAACCGGCGGCTACTGCCCAAAACGGACCGCGTAGTGCTAATAACAAGCACCAAATCCGGGAAATGAACAACCTGCGGGTAATTATTGCCGGTACCGGCGACAATAAAGATAAACTGGCAGCCGCTGCAAAAATTTCGCCGCGAAAATTCCTGGTTTACAATGATATGTATGGCTTCGACCCGATTGTTCCGGGCGAGTTTTATTATATTGAATCCAAGCACAACAAAGCTGACGTTGATTTTCACGTAGTTAAAGCCGGCGAGCAAATTCACCAGATTTCGCAGCAGTACGGGGTAAAAATGCGCAATCTTATTTCTTACAACCGCATGCGGCCCAACGAAATATTAAAAGAAGGCCGTTTATTGTATATGCAGCGGAAGCGTCCGCACAACGTACCGGTAGAATACCAGAAACAATACCCGATAGACGAACCGGTGAGCACCCCGGCCCAACCCGCAGTATTGGCCCAGACTACCCCGGAAACCTCCGAGCCAAATGCTGGTACCGATTACCCGGCTACTGCCAACAGCCAAACCAACGCGACAAAGGAGAACCATTCGATGGCCGGTTCGCTGGAAAACAAGTTAAACAAATGGCTGGGGGTAAAGCCTAAACCCGAGAAAGTACAGGAACTGGCAACAGAATCAGAACCGGAGTATACCGCCTCTGCCGGCAGTACTTTAGAAGTTAATACCACTACAAACAAAAGTACCGCTTACGACAGCCCCGTAGACGTAGCCATTTCGCAAACCAACGAACAGGAAAATACCTCGGAAGATAGCCTCTCTGAAAATATTGACAAGCAGGTAGAAAAGGAAAACAAAACGCCCATGCTTTACCGGCGCACCAAAACCACCGAACCGGTAGCAGCTAACCGGCCGGCCAAAACAACCCCTGCGCCAACCGAAGCCGTAACTGCCATGGCCAAACCCTTACCAACAGCCACAGAAACCACCACGGCCCCGGTAAGCCAGGCAGCAGGAGCGCCGCGCCAGAACCCCGGTGTACACGAAGTAATAAAAGGCGAAACCCTTTACAGCATTTCGCGGCAATACGGCGTAACGCCCGCCGACCTGAAAAACTGGAATAATTTGGGCGAAACCCCGCTAGCCATTGGGCAGCGTTTACAGGTAAATGCTCCTGCTGGAATGCCTACCGCTGCTGCTGCCAATACGGTAAACCGTACACCCTCTTCTGCCCCAATGCTGGCCAGCGCCAATACTTCAGCCGGGGTTTCGCATACTGTATCGGCCGGAGAATCGATGTACCAGATTTCGCGCAAATACGGCGTAACTATTAAAGACATTATGGAGTGGAATAACAAACCTGACTTTAATGTAAAACCCGGCGAAAAGCTGGTTATTAAAGGTACTGCCCGTAATTAAAATATTCTAAATCACACAACAAACACACCGGCGAATAGGCAACTATTCGCCTTTTCTTTTTAGCCTAAATACCAACTATTTTGCTCGTGCTTCTACCCTGCCCCTTTATCAGGTTATAGCTTTATCTAATCTTGCTTTTACCCGATTATTATCTCTTTCCAGCCTGAAAAATAAATCTGTTTTTTGCTTCTTTTACTTAAAGCTATCTACATATTTCCGGAGCAAAAATACCCGGAAAGGTAATTTGGCCGGATATTTAGCACCCGTTTAACCTTTCGGATTGGGCATTCAGCCCAGCTAATCGGCCTTTAAGTAAATAAAATTATTGCTGCTATAGCGTAGCCTGCATATTTGCGGCGTGGAATTAGCTGGCCGCCAACCGAAATCTAAAAAAGGGGTATCGAAGGCAGCTCTTCCCGACCAGATTTGAGCATTATTAATTATAGGGCAGTACAAATTTCGCTCGACTATATGGATTGGGTACCAGCTACCAGAACGCAAAATATACCTATGAAAAACTTGTTTAAACTTTTAACCACCTTATGCTTGCTCACGTGCTTGCTATCCTGTCGCCAGGAAAATAACCCCGAGCCAAACCCAACCAATAACCTGGATGATTACGGCCAAACCGTTTGGCAGGTAGAACAAATTGCCAGCGAATTAGAATCTTTGGTGCGTGGCCTTTGGGAACACGGCAACACGTACCTGGCCTGCGCCAACGTTACTTACCAAAACGAAACCGACGACCTGGTAACCACCATTACTTACTCGGCCACTACTCCCTGCTCCGACGGCAAAACCCGGACCGGCAAATTAATAATCCGGAAAAAAGCTACCCAAAGCAGCTTGGAAGCCACCGTTTACCTCGATAATTATTATGTAAACGGACAAAAAATTGAAGGCATGTACGGTTATCTGCAATTAAACCAGCCGGGTAAAACATTTGCCTTGCATTCGGTGGTAAACGATGGCAAAATATTGTCGCCGAACGGCCATTTTGTAAATTATAATTTTAGCCGGAAAAGTTACTGGCAAGCCGGACAAGAAACGCCCACTAATTTTACCGACGATGCGGTAGAACTCTACGAAGCTAATTACGGCATCACTTTAAAAAACAAAGGCCTTTTTCTGGCCGATGTAACCAATGCTTTGACCCTAAAAAAAGCGTGCCACGTAGCAACAGGGCTTATGCCTGTGCAAGGCAAAATTAGCATTCGGACTACCGACAACCACGACAGTATTTTAAATTTTGGCGATGGTACCTGCACCGCTCAGCCCCGTAAAGAATAAATTCTTTATTCTATTTGATGAAAACTTGTTATCCAGAATAAGTACCGAATTTAGGTGGAAAAAGGGTTTTTACCTTTCTCCGGGTGGTATGGTAAGCATTGTGGCAGCTTGAACGCCGGTAGTAGTCTGGGGCAATATGCCTAAACGCTCGTAAATGAATTTTATCATTTTGCTCAAATGCAATCCCCCTTCTTCTCCTGGCCTCTGGCCGTTATTGTTAACTCATATTTAACTTGCTTGTTTATACTGGCAGGAATAATCCCCAACGAAACGCTGGCAACAGCACTTGTTCGTATTATCACATCATTTGATAAACCTGGCAGCAATTTATTGATCTTCCGGCGGCGTAGTTAAAGCCGAGGCCGATTGCAGACCGGAGGCTACCTGGGGTAATATACCTAAGCGCTCGTAAATAGGCCTTACCAATTTCCGTAAGTTCGGCAACTGAATGGCAAACGGAATAATACTGAGGAAGCACATAATACCGCAGCCTAAAAAAGTATAAGCCACGCCAATTCTATCGGCTACCGCCCCAGCGATTAAACTGCCAAAAGGCGCCATTCCCATAAAGGCCATCGAATAAAAACTCATTACCCGGCCGCGTTTATCATCATCCACAATGGTTTGCAATATGGTATTGTTGGCCGCCATTTGCACAATCATGCCTAACCCGGTCATAAATATAAAAAGTAAGGCTAGCCCCAACGTTTGGGTAAACGAAAAGCATATCAGCCCCACACTCATGAGTAAAGTGGCCCCAATAATTATTTTACCTAAGCCTACTACCGAGGAGCGTTGCGCCAGATACAAAGCGCCCAGCAAAGCGCCAATACCGGAAGCACCCATTAAATAACCCAGCGTATTGGCGCCACCGTGCAATATATCGCGGGCAAAAACCGGCATTAGTACACTAAAAGGCATCCCGAACAAACTAATTAAAGCAATTAACAAAATAATGGCCCGGATCGGCGGAAAACCAAAAGCATAACCAAATCCTTCTTTTAACGAACGCCAAACCTGGGTATCTTTTTTAGGCAGTTTGGGTGGGCTTACTTTAATTAATAACAAAGACAAAATAACGGCTACGTAACTAATGGCATTTATTAAAAAACACATGCCTTCGCCCACGGCCGCAATTAATATTCCCGCAATAGAGGGCCCCACCAATCGCGCCATATTAAACATAGAAGAATTTAAGGCAATGGCATTGCTCACGTCTTCGCGCTTGGGAATTAAACTTACCACAAAGGCCTGCCGGGCACTTACATCAAAAGCATTTACAATACCCAGAAACACACTTAAGCAAATCAGCCAACCCGTAGTGGCTCTTTCGGTTAGTACCAGGGCCGCCAGCACCGAAGCCTGCACCATTGATAAAATTTGCGTAAATATTAAAATGCGGTGGCGGTTAAAGCGGTCGGATACCACGCCGGCAAACGGACCAAGTAAAAAAGAGGGAATCTGGCTGGCAAAACCCAGAATGCCTAATAAAAAAACCGAATCGGTGAGGCGGTACACGAGCCAGCTCATGGCAATCTGCTGCATCCAGGTACCAATCAGCGAGATGCCTTGCCCGCTAAAAAACAAACGGTAATTCTTGTATTGTAAAGCCCGGAACATCTCTGAAAGAGGCACCTGTCGGCGGGTTGTGGTATTAGGAAGGGTGGAACTCATCCGGAATTTAATCTTGTTAAACAATAAGCCGTAGCGTAGTAAATACGGTGCCAAAACAAATCTGGTAACATAAAATTTTATTATCGCTGTAAGCCAGATACAACTAATATTTAGCTTGGGGCTACGCCTAATTTTTCTTAATTTTAATATCCGGAAGCTTGCCTACAAGCCAGCTTTAATTGCCCCAAAAGCAATTCATCATTCATAATTTTTAATTCTTAATTTAAGAAGCGTGCCTGATTTTTCGCATTTACACTGCCATACCCAATATTCTTTACTCGACGGACAAGCCAGCATTAGCGGTCTGATGAAGAAAGCCCAGGCTGACGGCATGAAAGCCGTAGCCATGACCGACCACGGTAACATGTTCGGCGCTTTTAACTTTGTAGCTGAGGCCAATAAATACAACGTAAAGCCGATTGTGGGCTGCGAATTTTATTTGGTGGAAGACCGTTTTAAAAAGCAGTTCAGCAAAGAAGTAAAAGACAACCGCTTCCACCAGTTACTGCTGGCCAAAGACCAGGACGGTTATAAAAATTTAGCCAAACTGTGCTCGCTCAGCTACATAGAGGGTTTGTACAGTAAGTGGCCCCGTATTGATAAAGAACTCTTGCAGAAATATTCCAAAGGTTTAATTGCTACTTCGTGTTGCATCGGGGCCGAGGTACCACAAGCTATTCTCTGGAAAACCGAAGAAGAAGCCGAAGAAATATTCCGGTGGTGGCTCGATTTATTTGGCGAAGATTATTACATCGAAATTCAGCGCCACGGCCTGCAGAATATTGATAATACCGGCAAAAGCCAGGAAGACATAAACCAGGTGCTGCTGAAGTGGGCGAAGAAATACAACGTAAAAACCATTGCCACCAACGACTCGCACTACATAGAGCAGGAAGATTGGAGCCCGCACGATATTTTGCTGTGCGTAAACACCGGCGAAGACCAAAGTATGCCCGTAGGCGATTTCTCTACCAAATATTACCGCTTCCTGACCGACCACAACGAAGTAATTTACGATACCATTGATAACGTCCGGAGCAAATATGCTAATTATGCGTCTGTACGCAGCGCCTTAAACCGCATCGACGAAATGGGTACCAAAACCCGCTTTGGTTTCCCGAACGATCAATTTTATTTCAAGAGTCAGGCCGAAATGAATAAATTATTCATTGATGTGCCGGAGGCGATTGATAACACGAACGAGATTATCGACAAAATAACCACGCCCAAACTGCAGCGCGATATTTTGTTACCCAACTTCCCGATTCCAGCGGAACACGCCGGGCCCGATGCTTTTTTGCGCCACTTAACCTTTGAAGGAGCCAAGAAACGTTACGGCGATATTACCCCCGAAATTGAAGAACGACTCAACTACGAGCTCCAGATTGTTGAAACCATGGGGTTTGCCGGTTACTTCCTCATTGTGCAGGATTTCATTAACAAAGGCCGCAGCATGGGCGTGGCCGTGGGGCCGGGCCGGGGTTCGGCGGCCGGTTCGGCGGTAGCATACTGCATTGGTATTACCAACATCGACCCGATTAAATATTCTTTGCTCTTCGAGCGGTTCCTGAACCCGGAACGGGTAAGTATGCCCGATATAGATATTGACTTCGACGACGAAAACCGCCAGCGGGTAATCGATTACGTGGTGGATAAATACGGTAAAACGCAGGTAGCCCAAATTATTACCTTTGGTACCATGGCCGCCAAATCGAGTATTAAAGACGTGGCCCGCGCCCTGGAACTGCCCCTTTCCGAAGCCAACGAACTGGCCAAAATGGTGCCCGATGCGCCCGGAACTACTTTAGCCAAAGCCTTTGAAGAAAACCCGGATCTAAAAGCCATTCGGGACGGGAGTGATTTACGGGCTAAAACTTTAAAGCTGGCCGAAAAGCTGGAAGGCTCGGTCCGGAACACCGGTATTCACGCCGCTGGGGTAATTATTGCCCCCGACGACATTACCAATTATATTCCGGTATCTACCTCTAAAGATTCGGACCTGCTCGTTACGCAGTTCGACGGCAAAGTAATTGAATCGGCGGGCATGCTGAAAATGGATTTTCTGGGGCTGAAAACCCTAACCATTATTAAAGATGCCTTAGAACTTATAAAACGCAACCACGGCGTAGACATCAACATTGATGATATTCCGATGGACGATGAAAAAACCTACGAGCTCTACCAGCGCGGCGACACCATTGGTACGTTCCAGTTTGAATCTGAGGGGATGCGGATGTACCTGAAAGATTTAAAACCAACCAATATCGAAGATTTAATTGCTATGAACGCCCTGTACCGGCCGGGCCCGATGCAGTTTATCCCGAACTTTATTAACCGGAAACACGGCAAAGAAGAAGTAGAATACCCGCACGACTTGCTCGAACCTATCCTGAACTACTCGTACGGGATTATGGTGTACCAGGAGCAAATTATGCAAACGGCCCAGATATTAGCCGGCTACTCGCTGGGTGGTGCCGATTTGCTGCGCCGCGCCATGGGTAAGAAGGACATGAAAAAAATGGCCCTGGAACGCGAGAAGTTCATTAAAGGCGCCAAAGAAATTCATAACATCCCGGAGAAAAAAGCTTCGGAAGTGTTTGACGTAATGGAGAAGTTTGCCCAGTACGGGTTTAACCGCTCCCACTCGGCGGCTTACTCGGTGGTGGCTTACCAAACCGGCTATTTAAAAGCGCACTACCCCGCCGAATACATGGCTTCGGTGCTCACGCACAACATGAACGATATTAAGAAAGTAACTTTCTTTATCGAAGAAGCCCGCAAACAGCAAATTCAGGTACTGGGTCCGGACGTGAACGAATCTATCTACAAATTTAACGTAAACCAGGAAGGTGCTATCCGGTTTGGGCTAGGTGCCATAAAAGGTACCGGCGAAGCCGCCGTAGAAGCTATTCTGGAAGAGCGGGAGAAAAACGGCCCCTACCAGGATATTTTTGACTTTGCCAAACGGGTAAACCTGCGAGCGGTAAACAAGAAAACTTTTGAAAGTATGGCCCAAGCCGGTGCTTTCGACTCTTTTGAAAAATACCACCGCGCCCAATATTTAGATATAGCCGAAGGCGAAAGCCAGAACTTAATAGAAAAAGCCGTCCGGTTTGGGAATAACCACCAGGCTGAGCAAAGCGCCGCCCAGCAAAGTTTGTTTGGCGGAAGCGCCGCCGTGGCCATTCCGTTGCCCAAAGTGCCGGAGGTACCGCAATGGACTCCTACCGAAAAGCTGCGCCGCGAAAAAGAAGTAGTGGGCTTTTACATTTCGGGGCACCCGCTCGATCAATTCTCTTTAGAAATTGACTCGTACTGCACCTGCCCCTTAGATAAAATAACCGAGCACAAAGGTAAAGACATAAATGTAGCGGGTATTGTATCTAACGTAGTGGTGCGCAACGATAAAAGAGGCAACCCCTTTATGCTGTTTACGCTCGAAGATTATGATTCTACGCTAAACATGGCGCTATTCCGCGACGATTATTTTAACCTGGAGCGGTTTATCAAAGACGGCTATTTTGTGTATATCCGGGGCAAAGTACAGCTGCGTTACAACACCGAAGACCAGTGGGAGTTAAAACCTGTTAACATACAGCCGCTAAATACGCTGGCCGATAAACTGGCCCAGGGCGTGCGCCTGGACATCGATATCCGGACCCTGAACGACCTGCTCATCGACCGCATAGAAGAAGCCGCTTTAGCCGCTCCCGGCCAGAAAAAGT